>JASLDK010000232.1 GCA_030145945.1 Nocardioides sp. | reverse complement strand
CTTGCAGGTGATCGTGACGATCGCGTTGACGTCGGTCCCGCCGTCGGGCAGGAACTCGTTCTGGTAGACGGATGCGTTGAACTCAGCCATCGGTCGGCTCTCCTCCCAAGACGCCCGGCGCTGCGGGCTGCGTCCGGCCATTCTGCCCGAGGTCCACGCGGGCCACGGCGGCGGTGATGTTGTCGTGTCCGCCCGAGCGGTTGGCGAAGGCGACCAGGGCGGTGGCCAGGGCTGACGGATCGGACGTGGCGGCAGCGCGCACCTGCGCCAGCAGGGCCTCCGGCTCCGAGGCGTAGTTCCACAGACCGTCAGAGCACGCCAGCAACCAGCCGCTGCTCTCGACATCGATCGAGCGGACCGTCGGCGTCTGGTCTTCACTGTCCCGGCCCAGCCACTTCGTGATCGCGTGGGCCTGCGGGCCATTCTCGGCGACCTCGCGCTCGATGCCGTCGGCGATCTGCGCCTGGGCGACGGAGTCGTCGACGGTCAACTGCACCGGCGTACCGACGTCAGGGAACCAGTAGGACCGGGAGTCCCCGATGTTGGCCGAGGTGATGCGGCACCCCTCGAGCACGGCGACGGTGAACGTGGCCGACGCGGGGTTGGGCGAGTCGGGATCGGTGACCGCGATGATGGCCGTGTTCGCGGCGGCCGCGGCGTCGGCGAAGACCTTGCGTACGGCGGCCTCCCGACTCTCCGGCGTACCCATCCCCGCGGGCAGCGGCATCCGCAGCACTTCACGGGCAGCCTTCGCGCCGGCCAGGGAGGCCACGTCGGAGTCGATCGAGTTGGAGACGCCGTCCATGACGATCAGCACGGCCCGGGAGCCGGGCTGTCCACCGGGGGTCTCGCCGGCAAGCACTGCCATCGCGTCCTCGTTGCGGGCCTTGCTGACCGCCTTGTCGCACACTCCTGCGACCCAGGCAGCCGGGTGCTCCTCGAAGTGGTCTCGGTCGCTGGGCGCCTTGGTCCCGCACTCGAGACAGTAGAGATCGGGACCGACCTCTCCCCCACACTCGGCGCACGGTCGGCGACTCGCCGGCGCGGGCGGGTCGGGCAGCGAGCCGACCGGCTTGCGGGTCGGGGCGCTGATCGGGGCATCCCCGAGCGGGTGGTCACCGTCGACGGGCGCAGCAACGGTGGCGACCGGAACCGCCGCATCGTTGATCTGGGCACCGCAGTTCTCGCAGAACCGCGCACCCGGGGCGAGCGCGGCCTGACAGGTCGGGCAGTTCACGTGAGGCTCCAGTTCCGAACGGCGTTGGCCTGGTTGACGAGGGTGACCCGTTCCTCGAGGTCGATGCTGTCGCGGGCCATGGCACGCAAAGCGTTCTCGATGCCATCGCGTACGCCGGGCTCACTCGCCTCGACCGCACCGATCCGAGCACCGGCTGGCTGCGTCCCGCTCGCCACCACGGGCAGCGCCAGGGTGAGGATCCGGACCGTGAAGCGCTGCCGGGTCCGCTGGTCGACGCTGGAGGCATCGATGGTGCGCATCGCCTGGTCCAGCACGGTGATGTCCTGGCTGCCGCCGGACAGGAGCACCTCGGCGCGCTGCTGACGACTCTCGGTGTAGCCGCGGCTGGTGTTCGGGACGAGGTCGAGCGCGGCGACGGCACCGACCGTGTCGTGGCGATCGGCACGCACCCGAGCCATCCCGAAGGCTGCGGGCGGAACATAGGCGGCGTCGGTGGACGCACACACCTGGTAGAGCCCCTCCGCGACCTCGGGCAGCCCGCCGCGCTCACAGGAGAACGCCAACGCCAGCTTGGGGGCGAGCTCGCCCGGAACCTGTTGGTAGACGGCGTTGAACGACGCCTTCGCGGTCTCCCAGTCACCGGCCTGGACGGCAGCGAGACCTTCGATCCACAAGGCCCGCCACTCCCACGGGTCGTCGCTGAGCAGACGCTGCGAGAAGCTCTTGGCCAGGACCGGATCACCCAGTTGCAGCGCGGCATCCGCACGCGCCAACCACACCTCGGCGGTGTCCTCAGGCGCCGCCTCGAGGTCCTTGATGCGCTGCTTCGGGTCGTCATCGGCGATGGCGGAGAGCCAGGGGTACTGCGCATCGGTCGTGTCCGTGCGCAGGCCCGGCAACTGGCTCCACTCGGTGATCGGACGGGCGGTGGCCGGCGCCTCGAACAGGACGGAGGCCGCCGACGTGCTCGCCGTACCCTGCCGTTTGCGGGCCACGACCTCGCGCAGGACGCCGAGCACCTGGGTACGCATCTCGTCCACCGAGGCGAACCGGTCGGCCGGGTCGGGCGCGCAGCACTTGGCGATGAGCTGGTAGAGCGAGTCGTACTGCTGGAACAGCGGCGTGCCGTCGACCGGCGGCAGGCTGTGCAGGTAGGTGCCCTGGTAGCCGCGGAACTCCATGCACAGCACGACCAGCGTGCGGCCGATCGTGTAGATGTCGGAGGCCACCGACGGACCGACCTCGGCCACCTCGGGCGCCTGGTAGCCGACGGTGCCGTAGATCGCCGACTCCTCGTCGTCGATGCGGCGCACGCCACCCATGTCGATGAGCTTCATCGCGTCGCCGACCTGGATCATGTTGTCGGGCTTGAAGTCGCAGTAGACCAGCCCGAGGTCGTGGAGGTACTGGAAGGCGGGCAGCAGCTCGAGCACGTAGGCCAGGGCCTGGTCGACCGGCAGTGGGTCGTAGGCGCCGTTGTTGGCGACCATCCGCTGCTTGAGGATCTGTTTGAGCGACTTCCCGCCGACGTACTCCATGACGATGTAGCCGGCACCGTCGTGGGTGACGAAGTTGTAGATCTCGACGATCAGCGGATGCTCGACCTGCGCGAGGAACTGCTGCTCGGCGATGGCGGCGGCGAGGGCATCGGGGTCACCGGAGTTGAGCAGGCCCTTGAGCACCACCCAACGGTTGGAGACGTTGCGGTCGCGGGCGAGGTAGATCCACCCGAGCCCGCCGTGCGCCAGAGCCCCGGCGACCTCGTACTGGCCAGCGACCAGATCGCCCTGCTTCAGCTTCGGCGTGAACGAGAACTGCTGACCGCAGTTGGGGCAGAAGCCCTCACTGCGACCGGGCTGCCCGTCGATGCTGCGCCCCACCGGATTGCCGCACTTGGCGCAGTTGCGCTTGTCCTCGGGCACCTGCGGGTTGGCCATGATCGCCTTCGCGGCGTCCACCGGAGGAGCAGGGGGTACGACAGTGAGCCCGGCGCCGATCCGGGCCGCACGCATCCGCTGCGAACCGGTTCGGGTGCGCCGGGTGGAGGTGCTGCCGCTGGCGCTGGCGCGCTTCGACCCGATCGCCGCGGACTGCACCCGACTGGCCGCGGTCGCTGTGCTGCCCTCGTGTCCGGACATCGGCTGTGCCTCGGCGAGTGCGCTCACCTCGGCAACCTTCGCGTTCGGTACGGCAGGCGACCCGCACACGTCGCAGTAGCCGTCGAGGATGGTGCCGGTGCACCCGGGTTGCTGACAGGTCGCGGCAGCGACACTGGCCGGGCTGCCCGCCACAGCGGCAGCGATCGGGGCCTTGACCGTGCCACCGTCCGCGAGTGCATCGCCGGCCATGCCGCACACATCGCAGTAGCCGTCGACGACATTGCCTGTGCAACCGGGCTGGGTGCAGGAACCTGCGCTCATCGACTTGTCTCCTTGGCTAGCCAGGTCTGGTAGGTCGTGACCATCTGCATCGCGACCACCATCGGGGTCGGTCGACGCTCGAGCAGGTCGCGGGCGGACTGCTCGCTGGCCGCGAGATCGGGATTCGCGGCGACTCCTGCCGCACGCGCCTTCGCGACGTAGGCGTCGAGGAGTCCGACCAGCTGGACGTGCTCCTCGAGGGCCGCCGCATAGGCGCGCTGAGCGATCTCGAGGGCCTGCGAGACCCGGTCGAGACGCTGGAGGTAGATGCCGATCTCGTCGGGCGTGACGGGCACCGGACCCAACAGGTCGACGTCGGGCACTGCATAGCGCGGTGCGGGATCGACCGTCGCGACGCAGGTCTCGGCCAGCTTCTGCAGAGCGGCCTCGCGCACCTCGAGATCAGCGCGCAGCTCCCGCGCGGAGATCACCTGGTCCCGCGCGTCGCGGCGGCGCGCATTGCCGACGATCAGGTCACGTTCGAAGGTGGCTGCCTCGGTCTCGATGGGGCCGAGCATGCCGCCGACGTCACCGCCGCGCTCAGCCTTGGCGGTGATGCCCTCCAGTCGGGACATCAGCTCGGCCAGCCGGTTGACAGCGGTGTCGCGGGTCAGGGCCGGTTCCAGGCCGACCTGGTCGCGGATCCGCTCGAACTGCGCACGGAGCTCCCGGATGCGCGCGGCCTGGGCATCGGCGCCGGGGACGAGCGCGAGCCGGCTGCGCAGTTGCCCAGTCAGGGCGTCGCAGAGCCGACCTGCCTCGGGCAGGGAGACCGCCAAGCCACCGGGCAGATCGGTGGCTCCGTCCATCCGTCCCCAGATCAGCGCGGAGATCCGCTCGCGTTCCTGTTGCAGGACGCGGCCGCCGTCCCAGGTCGCGAACACCAGTTGGTAGCGATCGGAGATCGCCTTCCACAGCGCGAGCGCCAGCGACATGTCGCCAGTGAGCTCCGCCCCTCGACCCACGGCCAGAGCAGCCTGGTCGAGCTCGTCGAGCTCGGAGCGGCGCGCCCGCAACCAGTCGTCGAGCGCGGCGAGATAGGTCTGGATCGCGGCAGGCTCCAGCGCGTCCCCGAGCTTGCCGGGGGCGTCAGGCGCCGTGGTGCCCATCGTGGCCTGCACGCTCACCGGCCGTAGGCGGGCTGCGGTTGGGTGGCCGGGACCTTCAGATAGGGCTCCAACCACTTCGCGTACGACGCCTGCCAACTGCCGTCGGCACGCATGTCCTCCAGGACGGCGTTGATGAACTTCACCAGGTCCTTGTCGGCTGCGTTGGTCGCGATGCCGTAGGGCTCCTTGGTGAACGCCTCCTGCGGTGGGACCGCGGCGTAGAGCTTGTCCTGCGCAACCAGGCCGGCGAGCACGGTGTCGTCACCGGTGATCGCGTCGACCTGCCCCTGCTGGAACTTCACCAGACAACCCGTGTGGTTGGGCGCCGTCACCGCGACAGCAGCGGGCTCCTTGGCACGGATGTTGTCGACGCTCGTCGTGCCGGCCGGCGCGCACACGTTGAGGCCGGCGAGATCCTGCGGTCCGGTGTAGGTCTGGGCCACGTCGGGGCGCACCAGGACCTTCTGGCCGGCCTCGTAGTATTCCGCCGAGAACGCGACGTCCTTCCAGCGGGCGCAGTTGATCGTCATGTTGCGGGCGACGATGTCGAGCTCGCCGCTCTGGAGCAGCGGGATCCGGTTGGCGGCGCTGATCACCCGGAACTGCGGCTGGACGCCGAGCTCCTTG
>JASLDK010000206.1 GCA_030145945.1 Nocardioides sp. | reverse complement strand
GGGTCGCGGCGGTCACCGTGCGCGACGTCCCGCCTGCCGTGGCCGACCCGCCGCCACCAACGGCCGATGACGAAGGCGCGACGCTCGGGGTCCCCGAAGCACCCGACGGCGTGCCCTGGCTGCTGGCACCAGTCGGTGTTGCACCGCCCTGTGGTGCGCTGCCCGCCGTGGTGCTGGTCTGGCTGGCGGCCAGCCCACCGAGCGCGGTCGTGAGAGTCGAGGCCAACGTCGAGATGGCGTCCTGGAGCGACTTCTGAGCGGTGGCCGTGGCCACCTGCGCGGACTGGACAGCGGCCAACGCCTGGGTGCAGTCGTCGCTGATGCCCACCGTCTGCTGATCCTGCCCGCCGGCCCCGCTGCCGGCCCCGCTGCCGGCTCCGGCCTCGCTCGTCGCGGTCGAACCTGCCGTGTCGTCGGTGGTCGCGTCCGATGAACCGGACGAAGCGGTGTCGGTCGGCACGGCGCAGGCACCCTGCTGGGTCTGCAACGCGGCCTCGGACTTCTCCAACGCGCCGCTGGCGACCGACTGTGCGGTGATCACCGCATCCTGCTGGGCACTCAGCGCCGTGAGGTCCGGCACGGGCGACGAGTTCGTCGAACCAGACGTTGCTGCGACTGCCGAGGACGTGCCGCTCGAGCCGGACGACTTCGTGAACGGCGTCGGCGACTTCTTGGCCGATGTGCTGGCGGAGGCGCTGGTCGACGCCGCCACGACCGATGCGGTCTGCGCGTCCTTGTCCTCCGCGAGTTGGGCCCGGGCGCTGGCGAGGTCCGCGCCCGCCTGGTCCACTGCTGATCGAAGCGAGGCACGGTCAAGGACCGCGATGACCTGTCCCTCCTCGACCGTGTCGCCCACAGCCACCCGCACACGGGCCACGTCGCCCGACGTACCGAAGGAGAGGTCGGATCGGCCGGTGGCGCCGATCACGCCCGTCAGATGGAGGGTCTGCTGCACATCGCCGGTCGTGGCTGTGACCGTCCGGTAGGAGGCGGCATCGTCCGCGGCCGCGCCGTAGGCGGCCAGTCCGGTCCCAGCGAGAGCGAGCGCGGCCAGGGGTACGACGACCCGGCGCGGTGGCCTCAGCGCCCGCACTGGTCGTTCACCGCATCGCTGACGGAGACGGAGGCGGCCGTCACGGCACCGGCATCGTCTGCGTCGCCCTGGACGCGGACACAGCGTCCCTTCGTGAGCACCGATGAATCCGCGGCAACCTGATGGGCGTAGGTCGTGGCCTTGTCGACGGTGACCGTCACGTCGCCGTCCATGCCCTCGACGACGAACCCGCTGTCACTGACCGAGGTCACCTTGCCGACCGTGCCGAAACCGCCGGGGCGGCCTCTGCCCGTGCCGTCAGGTCCACCGGGCGGCATGTCGGTCGGCATGTCAGTCGGCATGTTCGTGGGCATGCCGCTCGGTCGCTGCCCGTTGCCACCGCCCGGGCCACCGCCGAAGCCACCCGCGCAGGTGCCGTCATCATCAGCGGCAGTGACGGCGACCGAAGCGGCCCTCACCTCGCTCGCGACGGTGTCAGCGGCCGCGGTGGAGTCCGTGCTCGCCGTACGCACGACCACACAGACGCCGGTGGTGACGTCGGCGAGAGTTCCCGCCACCTGGTCGGTGACCGTGGTGCTGTCGGTGACCGTGACAGCCGTCTGGCCGGAGCTCTGGCCCTGCCCTCGGACCTGCAGAACATTGCCGTTGACCGCGGCGATCAGACCGAAGGTTCCAGGCATTCGCCCACCGAGACCTCCGTTCTGGTCATTCTGTCCGCTCTGTGCTTTCGCACCGTTCTGGGTGGCCGTCGAGGCACCGGCGCTGCTCGTGTCATCGCTGCCGCATGCGGTGAGGGATGCGGCGAGCACCGTGGTGGCTGCGACGACCACCAACGGTCGGGCAGATCGACGAGTGGGACGGAGGAAGGCAGTCGCGGTCATGGGTTCTCCTGGATCGGGGACGCTGGAAAGGGGTGGTCGCTGGGCTTCGGGGTGGATGCGTCGAGGTCACTCGCTGCGCAGGGCGTCGATCGGGGTCAACCGGGCGGCTCGGGTCGCGGGATAGACGCCGAAACCCACACCGAGCGCTAAGGCGGTGGCCAGTGCTGCCGTCGTGGCGAGTGCCGACAGTGCGACCGGCTGGTCGATGAAGTGCGGCAGGACCTGCGCTCCGACGATGCCGATCAGGACACCGACGATGCCGCCGGTCAGGCCCAGCAGTGAGGCCTCGACGAGGAACTGTCGACGGATCACCTTCGGTGAAGCACCGAGGGCCTTGCGCAGGCCGATCTCGCGAATCCGTTCGGTGACGGAGACGAGCATGATGTTCATGACGCCGATCCCTCCGACGAGCAGGGAGATCCCGGCGACCCCGCCGAGTAGGACGGTGAAGGTCCGGTTGGTCGAGTTCGCGGTCTCGACGAGCGCATCCTGGGTGGCGATCGAGAAGTCCGCATCGGCGGTCGTCACGCCATGCCGGGTCGCAAGGAGCGCCTGCACCTCCTGATAGGCAGCCGCCAGAGTGACCTCGCCGGTGGCCTCGACGTAGATCGTCGACACCGACGTGGAGGTGCTCCCGGTCAGCCGGCTCGCCGTGCCCACGGGTACGACGGCGAGGTCGTCCTCGCTCGAGCCTGAGGACGATGCTCCCGAGGACGAGAGCACCCCGATGACAGTCAGTCGGGCGCCGTTGGCGTTCACCTGCTGGCCGACCGGGCTCTGCCGACCGAACAGTTCAGCCGCCGTGTCGGCCCCGATCACTGCCACCATCGCGCCCTGCGCTGCTTCGTCGGCCGTGAAGAATCGGCCAGCGGACAGATCCCGGGCACGGACGTCGAGCCATTGGGTCGTCGTACCGACGAGCGAAGTGGTCCAGTTGGTGTCGCCGTTGACGAGGGTTGCCGAACTGGTGGCTGCGGGCGCGACTCCCGCCGCGTCCGGGACGACGTCGGGATCTGCGATCGCCGTGGCGTCCGCGATCGTCAGCGTGGAGGCGGAGCCGAAGCCGCCGCGGACACCCGAGCTGCTGGTGCTGCTGCCCGGCGAGACGATCAGCAGATGGGAGCCGAGGGCGTCGATCTGGTCGGAGACCTCCTTCTGTGCGCCCTGCCCGAGGCCGACCGTGAGGATGACCGAAGAGATGCCGATGACGATCCCCAGAACGGTCAGCGACGACCGCAGCCGGTGTGCCTTGATGGCGGCGAGACCAGAGCGCACCGTCTCCCACCAACTCATCGGGTCCCTCCCGCCACGGCGCCGACGCCGACCGTCGGACGGTCGACGGTGATCAGACCGTCGTCGATGACGAGGTTGCGTTGTGCCCGCGAGGCGACATCCGGCTCATGCGTGATCAGCACGATCGTCCGGCCCGCCTCATGCAACTCGTCGAAGAGACCGAGCACGTCACGGGTCGACGTCGAGTCGAGGTTGCCGGTCGGTTCGTCGGCGAGCAGGAGGTCCGGCTCGGTGACCAGCGCACGAGCGACAGCGACGCGTTGCTGCTGGCCGCCCGACAGCTCGCCGGGACGGTTGTCGACCTTGTCCGCCAACCCGACCCTGGTCAGTGCCGCGACAGCACGTTCCCTGCGTTCGGCGCGCGGCACACCGGCGTACACGAGCGGAAGCTCGACGTTGCGCCAGGCCGCCATGGACGGCAGCAGATGGAACTGCTGGAACACGAAGCCGATGCGACGATTGCGGATCACGGCGAGCGCCGTCTCGTCGAGCTCGGCCGTGTCCTCCCCCGCCAGGATGTAGTGCCCCTCGGTGGGCACGTCGAGGCACCCGAGCAGGTTCATCAGGGTCGACTTGCCCGAACCGGACGGGCCGATCACGGCGACGTACTCCCCCTGCCGGATGGTGGCGTCGATGCCCCGCAGGGCCTCGAACTCGACACTCCCGGACCGGTACGTCTTGCGGACGCCCGCAATCTCGATCAGCGCACTCATTGGCCACCACTGCCCGAGAAGCCGCCTGGGAAGCCGGGCGGCGTGCCGCCGTTCTGCCGCATCTGCTGACGGAACTGCTCCATCTGCTGGTTGTCGCTGTTGCCCCCGCTGCTGCCCGGCCCCGCGAATCCGGCGATCTTGACGACATCGCCCGCCTGGAGCCCCGAGACGATCTCGGTCGCCATTGCGGAGGTCCCACCGATCCCGACCTCGGTGCGCTTCGTGGCTCCGGTCCTGGTGTCGGTCACCTTGTCGACGTAGGTCTTGCCGCCCTCGGTGGTGAGAGCGCGAGTGTCGACGGCGAGGACGTCGGCGCGTTGGCTGACGATGATCGACACGTCCGCCGACGTACCACCGAAGAGGTCGTCGCGATCGTCGGTCACCTGGATCGTCACCGGGAAGACAGCGGCACCGTCGGAATCGGTCTCCGCCACGAGCCCGACCTCCTGGACCGTGCCGTAGACGGTCTCGTCGATGCCGCTGACCGTGAGCTCGGCCTGCAGCCCAACGCTCACCTTGTCGACATCGGCGCTGGGAACCGTCGCATCGACGACGAACTTCCCGGTCGAGACGACGGTGATCGTGTCGGTCGTGGTGCTCGAACTGCTGGAGTTGCCGGCGCTGCTCGCACCGTTCATGGTCGGGGACGAGTTGCCGCCGCTGACCGAATCCCCGGTCTCCAGGCCCACCGCCGTGACGGTTCCCTTGGTCGTCGAACGCAACACGGCGTCGTGGACGGCCTGCTGTGCCTGCACCAGCTTGGACTCGGCAGCCAGCACGGCCGCCTTGTCAGCGGCGAGCCTCACGTCGGAGGCCCCCGCGGCGATGTCCTCGGAACGTGCTGCGCGACCGGCTGTCAGCGAACTCTGCGCCGCATCGAACTCGGCTTGCAGGACCTCATCATCGACGGCCGCGAGCCGCTGACCCTTCGACACCTGGTCGCCGGGCTTCACGTAGACGTTCGTGACGGTGCCGCTGACAGCGAAGGCCAGGTCGGCGGTCGTTGCCGCGGCAACCGTTCCGCTCGCGGTGACCGTCTGCTTGAAGGTCTGGGTGGCGACCGTCGCGGTGGTCGAACTCGCGATCGCGGTCTCACCGCCGCGGAACAGCAACCAACCACCGGCAGCAGCAGAGAGGACCACCACGGCCGTCAGGGACAGGATGAGGCGACGACGTCCCCGCCGGGCGGGGCGCACGCGTCGGAGGGCTGAAGCAAGCACGGGGAGGACGATGCCGGCCGGGACTGTGCCGCGCGTCAGCCCAATCTGTGAGCAACCTGTGAGTCGTTCCCCGGTCGACGGACCGCAGGCTGCAGGCCGGAAGCGACGCCAGAGTCAGGGCAGGCGGACGGTGACCCGGGTGTCGCCGGGCACGCTGTGCAGGGTCACAGACCCCTTGTGGGCGCTGACGATCGCCTCCACCAGGGCGAGCCCGAGTCCGACGCCATCGGCGCGATGACGCGACGTGTCCCCGCGGGTGAACCGTTCGAAGGCGTGGTCGACCAGGTCGGGCGGGAAACCCGGGCCGTCATCGTGGACGTCGAAGCCGTCGGCACGCGCGGTCACGGCGATCGTGGTGCCGGACGGGGTGTACTTGCGGGCGTTGCCCAACAGATTCGTCACGGCCTGGTGGAGCCGATGCGCGTCACCAGTCACTCCGATGGGCTCGCCATCGTCGGGTAGCACAATCTGCCAACGGTGCTCCGGTGCCACGACACGGGCGTCGTCGACGGCCTCCAGAAGCAACCGCGTGAGGTCGACCGGTTCGGACTCGAGCGGCCGTCCGGAGTCGAGTCGGGCCAACAGGAGAAGGTCCTCGACCAGAGCCGTCATCCGGCCAGCCTCCTCCTCCACCTTGGCCAAGGCGACCTCAGACGTCTCCGCGTCGCCGCGACGGCGGGCAAGCTCGGTGTAGCCGACGATCGTGGTCAGCGGCGTCCGCAACTCGTGGGAGGCGTCGGCGACGAACTGCCTGACCTGGAGCTCACTGCGATGGCGGGCGGAGAGCGAGGACTCGACGTGTTCGAGCAGTTGATTGAGGGCCAAGCCGACCTGGCCGGCCTCGGTGCGCGGATCCGTCAGACGGCCCGGAACCCGCTCCGTCACGCCGACCTCGCCCTCGTCGAGCGGCAACGCGGCCACCGCATGGGCCGTCGCGGTCACCTCCGTCAAGGGACGCAACTGTCGTCGTACGACGACAGTGCCAGCCAATGCTGCGGCGATGATGCCGAGCAGGGCAAGGACCACCTCGAGCTGGATGAGCGACGTCGTGGCCTCATCGACGTTGGTGGTGGGCAAGCCGGCAACGACCGCGACCCCCGTGCGCTGGTCGCGTCCCCGCATGACGCGGTACTTGCCCAATCCGGGCAGCATCACGGTGGTTGGCTCGCCACCGACGTTCGCCAACACCGACAACACATCGGAGTCCAAGGACTCGGGCTGAATGATGTCGCTCCGCACCCGGATGACCTGTCCTGCGCGGGAGCCGCCGACGAACGTGGCCTGGAGCGTGCCCGGCGAGCCGAACGGACCCAGACGGCCGCCCGGACCCGGGCGCAGACTCTCAGCGACGTCGGAGTCGAGACGGTTCAACAACCAGGAGCGCATGCCGACCGCCGTCACGGCGCCGACCAGCAACGAAACCACCGCCACGAGAGCGACGGCGGTGATGACCAGCCGCGAGGTCAGCGAGTGCGGACGCAGACTGGGCATCAGCGGGCCGGCTTGAGGACGTAGCCGGCACCCCGCAGGGTGTGGATCATCGGTTCCCGGCCGACATCGATCTTCTTGCGCAGATAGGAGATGTAGAGCTCCACGACGTTGGCCTGGCCGCCGAAGTCGTAGTTCCAGACCCGGTCGAGGATCTGGGCCTTGCTCAGCACACGGCGCGGATTGCGCATCAGGAAGCGGAGCAACTCGAACTCGGTCGCGGTCAACGAGATCTCCTCACCGGCACGCGTCACCTCGTGACTGTCCTCGTCGAGCAGGAGATCACCGACCACCAGCATCGAGCGACTCTGCTCGACAGCGGCGCCTGCTCGGCGTACCAGAGCGCGGAGGCGGGCGACGAGCTCCTCGAGGGAGAACGGCTTCGTCACATAGTCGTCGCCGCCGGCCGTCAGGCCCGCCACCCGGTCCTCGACCGCATCGCGAGCAGTCAGGAACAGGACCGGGATGCTCGGGTCGTCAGCGCGGATCCGGCGCAGCACCTCCATGCCGTCGTGATCGGGCAGCATCATGTCGAGGACAACGACGTCGGGGGTCTGACTGCGTGCGGTGGAGATCGCGTCGGAGCCGCTGTGAGCAGTGTCGACCGCCCATCCCTCATAACGCAGCGCCATCGCCACCAGTTCGGCGATGTTGATCTCGTCATCGACGACGAGGGCTCGCAGCGGGGTACCGTCCGCACGGGTCGCGGTCTCGTTCATGGACACAGACTCTGCCACCAACCTGTGGGCATCCTGTGCGGCTCTTGTGTCGATTCCGAGGATCCTCTGGGCTCGTTCACAGAATCAGCACAGGTCGGCGGCACACCGTTGGGGTCATGAACGAACACGACGACAGCCAGTCCCCGGTGACGCCGGACGCCGAAGCCACCGACACCCCGACAGACGGGCAGGAGACTCCGGGAGCACCCGTTGCTCCTCTGACCGGCCCGCCGACGACCCCGCCCACCTTCGACCCGCTCGCAGCGGACGCAACGCAGGTCACCACCAAGCGCAGGTTGCGCGACCGGACGTTCACCTTCCGGTCGACGCTTGCCGTCGCTCTGGCCGGTCTGGTCCTTGGCGCAGGCTCGGGCATCGGCGTTGCTGCCATCGCGGGGCATGAGGGCCACCACGAGGGCGGTCGCTACGAGATGCGCGGTCCCGGCGGTGATCGCGGGTTCCCCGGGCCTGGAGGGTTCGGCGACGGACAGGGTCATGACCGTCGAGGCCCGGCCCAGAACGGGCAGATCGTGCCGCCGGGCACCGCACCTCAGCAACAGGAGGACTCGTCGGGCGGTACGTCGCAGGCACCGTCGAGCAGCTGAGAACCTGCGCCGGACGGTCCGCGGCATGCAACGCGAGCATGCCGACCGCTCTGCAACCTGCCGGAGGGCCTAGACCTGGATGGACTTCACCTCGGTGAACTCTTCGATGCCGAAGGCACCGAGCTCACGGCCGTAGCCCGACTTCTTGAATCCTCCGAACGGAGCTCGGATGTTGAAATCGGCGCCATTCACATCGACCTGTCCGGTGCGTAGACGCCGAGCCACGCCCACTCCGGTCTCGGTATCTGCGGCCCAGACTGCACCGGCGAGACCGTAGTCGCTGTCGTTGGCCAGTCTCACCGCGTCATCGGTGCCCTCATGACCGAGCACCACCAGCACCGGGCCGAAGACCTCTTGGCGCACGATGGCGTCGGTGGCAGAGACGCCCGCGACGATGAGCGGAGCGTGAAAGTGCCCCTCGGTGGGAACTTCTCGCTCGCCGAGAACGCGGGCTCCGGCCTCGCGGGCATCAGCCACCATCGACCGCACCGTGGCCAACTGCTGTGCCGAGGCCAGTGGACCGATCTGGGTGTCCGCCGCGGTGGGATCTCCCACCACGAGAGCCCGGGCGTGCAGCTCCGCCAGGTCAACCGCTTCCTCGAGGCGACCGACCGGCACCAGTAGGCGGGTCCACGCACTGCAGGTCTGGCCGGTGTTCAGCATGGCCATGTCGACGGTCGTTCGTACGGCGGTCTCGAAGTCGGCCCCGTCGAGGACCACGCTTGCCGACTTGCCGCCGAGTTCGAGGCAGACCCGCTTGATGGTGACTGCGGCACTGGCCGCGATGCCGGCACCGACAGCAGTCGATCCGGTGAAGGAGACCAGGTCGACGTCATCGTGCTCGACCAGGACCTGGCCGACCTCGCGACCACGGCCAGGCACAAGATTGAAGACGCCGTCGGGAAGACCAGCGGCCACAGCAGCGTCGGCCAGGAGGTAGGACGACAAGGGCGTCATTTCCGAGGGCTTGGCGACGACGGTGCACCCGGCAGCGATGGCGGCGACGACCTTGAGCACCAACTGATAGAGCGGATAGTTCCACGGCGTGATCGAGGCGACCACGCCGACGGGCTCCCTGACGACCAGGGAGTTGCCCACTCGTTCGACCGGTTCCGGACCCTCCAACTCAGCCAGGGTGGTGCGGATGATCTCGAGTGCGAGGTCGACGTGTGTCTCCCGCGCCACCGTGACCGGTGCACCGACCTCCAGGACGGTCGCCTCGATCAGCAGGTCGCGTCGGGCCCGGGTCTCCGCCTCCCAGCGACGGAGCACGTCGAGGCGATCGACACGGCTCCGTGCAGCCCAGTCGTCGAAAGCCACGCGGGCGCTGCGCACCGCCTCCTCGACATGACGAGCACTGCATCGAGCAGACGTGCCGAAGATCGCTCCCGTCGCCGGGTTCTCGACGTCCTCGGTGTGTTCCGAGCGGACCCACTGCCCGCCGATCAGGGCCGAATCGCGTTGCCATTCGGCCCTGAACGGATCGAGATTCGTCACGCCGGGTCTCCCGCAGGGTCCGCCTGGATCACGAGTGCGTCGACCGCCAGGACACCGTCCGCGGCCGCACGCAGCGGATTGACCTCCACCTCGCTGACGCCGACCACGCCTGCGAGTTGGGACAACGCCGAGACCGCGCGGGCCAGCGCATCGAGATCAACGCCGGATCGACCTCTCCAGCCGGTGAGCAGGCGATAGCTGACCAACCGCTCCAACATGGCGTGAGCGGTCTCGACACTGACCGGTGCCAGTTCGAGGACGGTGTCACGCCACAGCTCTGCCTCAGTGCCCCCCGCGCCGACCATCACGACCGGACCGAAGGCCGCGTCATGACGGAGCCCTCCGATGACCTCGACGGTGTGCTCGCGCTGGTCCATCTCCTCCAGGACATAGGCACCATCGCCGAGCCGGGCGTGCATCTCCTCGAACGCCGCGACAGCCAGGTCGACGTCACGCAGGCCGATCACGACCGCGCCGTGCTCGGTCTTGTGCTCGATCCAGTCGGCCTTGAGCACCCACGGCCCCGTCAACTGCTCGGTCGCGGCGCGCACGTCATCCGCAGTGCGCACCTCTGCTGCGCCCGGGAAGGCGATTCCGACGCTGTGCAACAACTCCCGCGCAGCCAGGTAGCCCGGGCCCACGTCCGGCAGCCGGTTCGGCATCGCGGGCGTGGGGATCGGACGAGCGGATCGGCCGATCTGGTGAGCCCCGGCCAACGATCGCAGTGCCGCCTCGATGCTGGGGAAGACGGGGATTCCGAGTTCGCGGGCGCGGTCGAGGCTGCTGGAGTCGGTGCACATCGAGTGCAGCAACACGGGCTTGTCGTGGGCCGCCACAGCTGCCGCGATCGTCTCGACCACCGCAACCTCACGATCGGCCTGCACCGGCGTGTCGACTGCATAGCTGCCGAAATAGCCGGACAGGACGACGGCGTCGACGCTCTCGTCCTCCAGACATGACTCGACCACACGGGCGTACGTCGCAAGGTCCTGCTCGCCGCCACCGGCCAGGTCGATCGGGTTGCCCACGCCGGCGTCGACCGGCAGCAGATCAGCGACTGCCGCACGGCGCTCGTCGGAGAAGGGCACCACGTCGAGGCCGAACGAGTCGGCCACGTCGGCGGCAACCGCACCCTGTCCGCCGCTGTCCGCGATCAGGGCGACCCGACCGCCGGCGGGGAGCGGTGCCTGGCTGAGAACGGCTGCCAGCTCAACGGCCTGCGTAGGCGTCGCCACGCGGTACGCACCCGCCGCCCGGCATGCGGCGTCAACGACATCCATGCCCGAGGTCATTGAACCGGTGTGGGACGCGGCTGCCGCCTGACTGGCTCCACTGGCTCCCACAGTGAGGACCACTGTCTGCTTCCCGACCGCACGGAGCCGTTGCACGGCCTCGACAACGGCCGCACCGTCGCCGAAGCTCTCGGCGTACAGGATCGCAACGCGGGTGAGATCGTGCTCGGCCAGGGCGGAGAGGGCTTCAGCGACCTGCACGTCGACCTGGTTGCCGACGGAGACGAAGCGGGAGATCCCCAGACCCCGCTGCGCGGCGAGACCCGCGATCTCGGAGCCGAGCTGGCCGCTCTGCGAGATGACACCGATGTGGCCGGGGGCGAACTCACCCCAGGCGAGCTGGAGCTCGGTCTGGGCGTCGAAGACACCGAGACAGTTCGGTCCGATCAGTCGGGCTCCGGCCGAACGGATTCGCTGTGCCAACTCCTTCTCGGCACCGACGCGCCCCACGGCCCGATCGATCCCGGCGGTGATTCCGATGAAACCGGTGGCTCCCCGGGCGAGTGCCTCGTCGACGACGTCGGGGACGGAGGCCGCCGGCACGGAGAGTACGACGAGCCCGAGCGGACCCTCGATCTCCGACAGCGAGCGCACCGACGCCACGCCCTCGATGTCACCACCGCGACGGTTGACGAGATGGACCCGGCGACGGCTCGCTCCGCGAAGCGCGCCCCGGGCCAGGAACCAACCCCACTTGGAGGTGTCGGCCGAGGCACCGACGACGGTGACCACCTCGGGGTCCCAAAGATCCGCGAGATCGGCCGCCTCCGCCGTCGGAGTCAATTGGACCGTCATCACTTGGTCAATGAGCGGGAGATGATGAGCTTCTGGATGTCAGAGGTGCCCTCCTCGATCTCCTCCAGCTTGGCGTCGCGCAGCCAGCGCTCGACGGGGAACTCGCGGGAGTAGCCCCAACCGCCGTGGGTGGCGAGTGCAGCGGAGGCGACGAACGTCGCGTTCTCCGATGCGACGAGCTTGGCGATGGCGGCCTCTTCGGTCGCTGATCCGCCCTCGTCGAAGAGCCGCGCGGCACGCATGGTGAGCAGGTGGGAGGTGTCGACCTTGGTCGCCATCTCGGCCAGGCGGAAGGCCACGGCCTGGTGATTGATGATCGCGGTGCCGAACTGCTCCCGTTCCTGGGCATATTGGAGCGCAGTGTCGAGCGCGGCACGTGCCAGACCGGTCGCCGAGGCACCGATGAGGATGCGCGAGGCGTCGAAGGTGTTCATCAGACCGTAGAAGCCCTGGCCCTCGTCGCCGAGCCGGTCCTCGACCGGGACCACGACGTTCTCCAGGAAGACCTCGGCGTTGACGATGCCCTTCTGACCGTGCTTGGTCATCGGCTGACCGATGGTCAGGCCTTCGGCCGTGCGGGGCACGATGAAGGCCGTGACGCCACGAGAGCGCTTGCTCGGGTCGACCGTCGCGAAGACCACGAAGTATTCGGCGTACGGCGCGTTGGAGATCCACGTCTTCTGGCCGTTGAGCACGTAGTTGTCACCGTCGCGGACCGCCCGGGTCTGGATGCTGGCGGCGTCCGAGCCGCTGCCGGGTTCGGTGGTGGCCAGCGCCGTGATCGGCGGGTTGTCCGAGCAGATCAGGCTCAGCCACTTCTTCTTCTGCTCCTCGGTGCCGAGCGCCTCGATGGGGCCTGAGAAGAACCCGTTGGAGGTGAGGAAGTTGCCGATCGAGATGTCGCCGTAGCAGAGCTCCTGCTGGACCAATGCCTGCGTGGTCAGGTCCGTGATGCCGCCGCCGCCGTACTCCTCGGGAAGCATGTAGTGGGTCAGACCGATCGCAGCAGCCTTCTTCCACAGGTCGAGCGGGGACTCGGTGTCGGCGCGGTCGACCTCGGCAGCACGCGGACGGATCTCCTTGGCCGCGAACTCGCGAGCCAGGCGAATGAACTCCTCCTGCTCCTCGGTGCGGGGAAGGGCGTCGCGGATCGGACGGGACATGGGCTGGCTCCTTGGTCGGCTCTGAATTTTGACTGACGGATCAGTTATTACTGCAAGCATGGGTGTCGGAGCCGCGACGTGTCAAGGGTCACGTCACAATTTCTGAGCCGAAAACTGCGATGGCCCCGACCGGTGAACGGTCGGGGCCATCAGGCGCCCGTGAAGGGCTGGTGCGGTCGCTAGGAACGCACCGGTTCCATCACGTCGAGAGCGGACAACCACTCGTCACAGACCGCACGCATGCGATCGACATGCATCTCCTTCGACCCGAGCAGGACCTGCAGACTCAAGCCGTCAATCAGACCGATCAGACCATTGGCGAGGTTCAGCGCATCGCCCTCCCGGAAGTGGCCGGCGTCCTGGCCTTCCTCGATGATGCGGCACACGATCTGACGCCACGCGCCGTACACCCGCTCGTTGAGCGCAGCCAGGTCCTCGTCGTGCAGTGCCTCGACCCACAGTTCTGCCCACACGTGCCACGCCTGGACAGTGACGTCGTCACTGGGCAGATAGGAGTCGACGAACGCCCGCAACTCGGTGCGCGGATCCTCGTGCAACGCCAGAATGTGCTGCCGTCGCTCAAGCGAGCGTTCGAAGTTCCACTCGAAGGCCGCCGTCGTCAGGTCGCGCTTCGTCGGGAAGTAGTAGTGCACCGTTCCCGTGCTGGTGCCGACCCGCTTCGCAACGTCAGCGATCCGCAGCGCGGTGAAACCGGAGTCGGCGAGCACGGCGCATGCGGCTCCCAGGATCTGCTCCCTGCGCTCCGCCTCGACACTCGGCCTGGCCATGTCCTCACCCTTCCTTCGGTGCGAGCTCGCACGGCCCGGGGCCGCAGGCGGTGCTCTGGCGCACAATTATCACTGAACGGTCAGTCGGCGACCCGGGCCCATCACACCACGGGCCGCCGATTCCCGCCTGCCCGACAACCGAACTGGTCAAGCCAGTTGGGCCGGCAGCCGGTTGCCGATGATCTCCTCGGCCTCGGCGATGATCGAGGACACCACGTCCTGGCAGGTCTCCACGCTGTCGATGAGACCCTGGGCCTGACTCGCCCACCACATGCCGCCCTCGACGTCGCCGCCGGCGAGCACCTCCGCGCGCCCCCTCGCGCCGGAGGCGAGGTGCGCGACATCGGCGAACGTCGCACCCGGCTGCGAACCGAGCCGCCGGATCTCGTCGGAGATCGAGTTCTTGGCCACGCGCGCGGTGTTGCGGAACTCGCGGAACACCAAGGTGGTGTCGAGCTCGCTGTGCGCGGCGATCCGATCCTTGACGTTGCGATGGATGGGCGCCTCGACCGTCGCCTCGAACCGGGTGCCCATGTTGATGGCGCATGCCCCCAGGGCCAAAGCGGCCACCAGGCCGCTTCCGGTCGCGAAGCCACCCGAAGCGATGATCGGGATGTCGAGCTTGCGCGCCGCCGCTGGGATGAGCACCAGGCCCGGCACATCATCCTCTCCGGGATGACCCGCGCACTCGAACCCGTCGATGCTGACCGCATCCACACCGAGCGACTGGGCCTTCAGCGCATGCCGGACAGCGACGGCCTTGTGGATCACCTTGACGTCAGCCGCCTTGAACGACGGCAGGTGCGGGGCCGGGTTGCTGCCGGCGGTCTCGACGATCTTGATGCCGGACTCGATGATCGCGTCACGGTACTCGTCGTACGGAACCGGCTCGATCGTCGGAAGAATTGTCAGATTGACGCCGAACGGCCGGTCGGTCATCTCCTGACACCTCTTGATCTCTGCCGCGAGTGCCTCGGGCGTCGGCTGGGTCAGGGCACTGAGGAAGCCGAGCGCGCCGGCGTTGGCCACACCGGCGATCAGGTCCGCCGTACCGACAGCGAGCATGCCGCCACAGACGATCGGGTGCTCGATGCCGAACAGTTCGGTGAATTCGTTCTTGAAGGTCATGCTCGCTCCTCGCAATAGGGGTAGTCGGTCGGTTGAACGGGGACGGGCGCCATGACAGCGACCGGGACGTCGGCGGCGCCGGACTGCGGTCGGCCCCGCTCGGCGAGAACCAGGACCGCCGCGCCCAGGACGAGCACGGCTCCGAGAACCGTGCGGAGATCGAGCGCCTCGGACCACAACACGACGGCGAAGATCGAGGCCCAGACCGGCTCAGTGACCATCACCACCGACGCCTGGGAGACGGTGATACGCGCCTGCGACCATGCCTGCACCACCATCGCCAGCCCGCCGCAGACGAGGGCCAGGTAGAGCATCGGCCACCAGTCCGCCCCGTGCGGCACGGCAATGCCGTCATGGACGCCCGCCAGCGCACACAGGACCGCGATCGTCGCCATCTGCACGAGGGTGACGGCGTGGGCCTCCCCCGCACGGACCAGACGGCCGGTCGTGAGGATGTGGGCGGCATAGAGCAGCGAACTGGTCAGGACCAACGACTCCCCCAACCCGAACGACCAGCCGCGTAGCGACATCGCCATCACCCCGGTCACCGCCAACACGACCGCGAGCACGGTCGCGCGAGGCGGACGGATGCGCTGCACGAAAGCACCGAAGAGAGGAACGACGACCACGTACATCGACACCAGGAACGCCGACACGGTCACGGCAGCGCGAGTCAGGCCCGCGAACTGCAGGAACTGCCCGCACCCGTAGATCAGTCCCAACAGGACTCCGACAGCGATCTGACGACGAGTCAGCCGGGACAACACGCGCGGGCGGAACGCCAGCACTGCCAGCGAAGCGAGAGCGAACCTCACCGCGAGGTAGTCGCTCACGGGTAGGCGGACCAGGAGATCCTTCGAGATGGGGAACGACGATCCCCACATGACCGCCACCGCCAACAGGGCCAGCGCAGCCGAGGGCAGGGTACGAGAAGACGTCGACGCAGCGGAGGTCGAGGGGGTCACCCGCGGTCCTGCGCGAGCGGATCCGACTGTCCGAAGTGGTCCAGCACCGCTTGCGCCTGCTGGACGACGTAGTCCCGGGCACTCGCTGCGGAGAGATAGGCGACGTGGGGGGTGACGAGCGTGCGCGGGTGGGCGACGAGAGCGTCACCGCGCGACGGCGGTTCCTGTGGCAGCACGTCCAGCGCCGCGCCGCCGATGCGGCCGTCGTCCAGCGCAGCCAGCAGGGCCTCCGGCACCACCAGGTCTCCACGCGACACGTTGACCAGCAACGCGCCCGGACGCATTCGCGCCAGCAGCGCGGAGTCGAACATGCCCCGCGTGGCGTCGGTCGACGGAAGATGCAGACTGATCAGGTCGCTGGTCGCCAGCACGCCCTCGAGCGAGAGCTGGTCGACGCCACCCGCAGCCTCGGCGACCGGGTCGTAGCCGACCACACGGTCGACCAACGGGGCCACCATCCGCGCATAGCTGGCGCCGATCCGGCCCAGCCCGAGCACCCCGACCGTCAGCTCGGAAGGACGCAGCAGACGATGGCCCGAACCGTCCCAACGGCCGCCGACGACCTCCCGGTCGAGGAACGGAAGCCCCCGCATCAAGGCCAGTGACATCGCCAGCGCATGGGCCGCGACCTCCTCTGTCGCCGCACCCGGGACATTGCGCACGGCGACTCCCCGAGCACGACACGCGACCAGATCGACAGTGTCGAGTCCGGCCGACTGTGCGGCAACCACCCGCAGGTCGGGCATCTCGGCGAGCATCGCCTCCGTGACGGGGGCGTAGCCGATCAGCAGCGCCTGCGCGTCACGAGCTCCGTTCACGATCACCGCGGGGTCGGCCGACTCGAGGACCCGCACGTCGAAACCGGCCTGTTGCAGGCGGCGTACGCCCGCAGCCGGATCGAGATCGACGATGTCCGCGTAGACCGCCACCGGTCGTCCCGCGGGCCGATGCGTCCTTGCAGTCATGCTCCGGCGCCGGACATGCCGCCGGAGGCGCGGCTGTGCTCGCGGATGTGGACGACCGTCGGCCGATCGGCATCGAAGGCTTCCTTGACCGCCCCGGCCAACTCGTCGGCGTTCTCGGCGTGCACTCCGTGACAGCCCAGGGAACGAGCGAGCTGGACGAAGTCCGGGTGTCCGAGTCCGACGGCGTGGATGGGTTCGCCGCGATCCTCCATCTCGTTGCGGATCTCTCCGTAGCCGCCGTTGTCCACGATCACGATTGGCAGTGCGAGCCCGGCCTCGGCCGCCATCGCCAGTTCGGCGATGGTGAACATGATCCCGCCGTCACCCTGGAGGACCAGGACGGGCGCGTCGGGCTGTGCGACCTTGGCGCCGATGCCGGCTGGAAGACCGAAGCCCAGCGTGCCCGCGCCGGTCGGGTAGAGGAAGGCGTGCGGCCGGTGCAGCGGCAGGTTGGACAACGCGCCGTAGTAGACCGCCATCGCGTTGTCGGCAGCGACGATCGTGTCACGGGGCAAGACGTCCGCGAGTGCCCGGACCATGTCCATCCACGGACCGCCCTCCTGCGCCGCCTGCTCCAGGAGGCGGCTGCGCCAGGGACCGGTCCAGTCGGCGGGAGTGTGTGCACGGGCGTTCTCGAGCAGATGGCCCAAGGTGGCCGCGGCGTCGCCGACCAGTGCGACGTCGGGGACGACGTTGGCGCAGATCTCGGCGGCGTCGATGTCCACGCGGATGACACGTCCGGCGAACACAGGGAGACCACCCCACCAGTCGGAGGGGGCGAACTCCGTGCCGACGGCCAGCACGACATCTGCGCCGGCACACAGGTCGCGCGCGGCCGCGTGTTGCAGACCGGCGCCGACGAAGAGGAGGTGGTCCTCGGCGACCGTGCCCTTGCCGTTGGCTGTGCTGAGCACCGCGGCATCGAGCTTCTCCGCGAGCGAGCGAACCTGATCCGCGGCGCGGAAGGCACCTCCTCCGGTCACCACGACGATGCGCTCGGCTGCGTCGAGGAGCTCGACCACGGCCCGGAGGGCGCTGGCCGGCGGGTGCAGGATGCCCAGATCCACCGACGGCACGGCGGAGACCTCTGCCTCCGCATCGAGCAGGTCGAGCGGGATCTCCAGGTGAACCGGCCGCGGCCGGCCTTCGAGCATGGTGGCGAACGCCTGCGCCACGGCAAGCGGGATTTCCGCCACACTCGTCACGCGGATGCTCACGCCGAGGATGGCTTCCATCGAGCCGGGCTGATTCTTGATCTCGTGCAGGAGCCCGTTGCCCAGGCCCGGATGCTGCAGGGGCATGCCGGGAGAGATGAACAGCACCGGCACCGAGTCGGAGTAGGCCTGCGCGGCCGCGGCGGCCGCATTGAGGATCGCCGGGCCGGTCGTGGTGAGGACGACGCCGACGCGGCCCGTGGAACGGGCATACCCGTCGGCGGCGTACCCGGCACCCTGCTCATGGCGAGGCGAGATGTGGGCGATCCCGTGCTTGGCCAGGGCGGCGTACGCCGAGAGGTTGTGCGTGCCCGGGATGCCGAAGACGGTGTCGACTCCGTGCGCGGCGAGCGCTTGGACGAGTGCTTCCCCGCCGGTGACCGACGATGTCGCGGCTGGGGTGGTGGATGTGGTCACTGTGCGATTCCTCCGGCGAGTACGCGGGCGTCTTCGATGTCCCAGGTCAAGGTCACGGCCACGCCGGGTTGGATGCCGTCGTCGCTGCGGGGAACCGCAGTCCGGGCGACCATCTCCTCCCCCGAGGCAGTGCGCACATGGACCGTGCGGTCGCTGCCCAGGTAGACGCAGTCGGACACGATGGCGGGCAGGGCGTTCTCGTGGGCGCCTGGAGCCACCGGACCGGCGCTGACGCGCAACCGCTCCGGCCGCACCATCAGCGCCGTACCGTCGCTGGGACCACCGGCGACCTTGAAGGTGGCTTGGTTCCGGTGGTCGGTGAACACGTCGCCCTCCCGCGCACCGGTCACGATGTTGGAGACTCCGATGAACTCGGCCGCATAGCGACAGTTGGGCGCGTCGTACAACTCTTCGGGCGTCCCGAGCTGCACGATGTCTCCCTTCTCGAGGAGGGCGATGCGGTCGGACATGGTCAGGGCCTCCTCCTGGTCATGCGTGACGAAGACGAAGGTGATGCCCATCTCCTTGTGCAGTCGGCGGATCTCGAGCTGGAGTTGCTCGCGCAGCATCTTGTCCAGGGCACCGAGCGGCTCGTCCATCAGCAGCACGCGAGGACGGAAGACCACGGCACGGGCCAATGCGACCCGCTGCTGCTGGCCACCGGACAGTTCGGAGGGCCGACGCTTTCCGAGATGACCCATCTCGACCATCTCGAGCGCCTCGGCGACCAGGCCGGGGATGTCCGCCTTCGGGAAGCCGTGCCGGCGCAGGCCATAGGCGACGTTGTCGTAGACCGACATGTGGGGGAAGAGCGCGTAGTGCTGGAACACCATGCCCAGCCCCCGTCTGTGTGCCGGCACCGAGGTGATCGACTTGCCGTCGACACGGACGTCGCCGCCGTCGCCCTTGATGAATCCGGCAATGATGTTCAGCAGTGTCGACTTGCCGGAGCCGCTCGCGCCCAAGAGGGTCAGGAACTCGCCGGCCCGGATGTCGAGGGTGACGTCGTTGAGGATCGTGGTGGAGCCGTAGACCTTGCGGACGCGGTCGACCTCGATCGCCGCCCCGCTGAGCGGCGCCGGGACGTGGGGATTCTTTGACATGTCAGGCACCTGCGCTGTCGGAGGAGAGTTTGCGGTGAGTGAGCACGCGCTGCACGAGGCGGCCCAGCCCGATGATCAGGAAGGAGGCGACGATGACCAGCAGCGCGAGGCTGGAGATCGCAGCGAGGGTGGGATCGATCTGGACCCGGATGCCGGCCCACATCTTGACCGGCAGCGTGGTCAGCGTCGGCCCGGACATGAAGATCGCGACGACCACCTCGTCCCAACTGGTGATGAAGGCGAAGAGGGCGCCGGCCAGCATGTTGGGCAGGATCGCCGGCAGGGTGATACGGAAGAACGTGCTGACCGGCCCTGCACCGAGGTTCATCGATGCCATCTCCAGGCGGCGGTCGACGGCGACCAGGCCAGCACAGACGTTGATCATCACGTACGGCACGCCCAGGCAGGTGTGCACGAGCACGAATCCGGTCGTGGTCTCGGTCAGACCCACCTTGAGGAAGGCGATGTATACGGCCAGGCCGACGATCACGTAGGGCACGATCAACGGCGCCAGCAGCACCATGAGCACCGGCCCGCGGAAGGGGAACCTTCCGCGCACGAGCGCCAGCGCCGCCAGGGTGCCGAGGATCACGCTGAGCGTGGCCGCCAGCAGCGCGACCCTCAGGCTGGCTCCAGCTGCCTCGAACCACGTCGGGTCGACCTTGAGGGCCTCGAACCACTGCCAGGTGAAGCCCTTGGGCGGGAAGGTGAGGAAGGAGCTGTCGGAGACGGACATCGGCAAGATGATGAGGATCGGCAGCAGGATGTAGGCGCCGAT
>JASLDK010000187.1 GCA_030145945.1 Nocardioides sp. | reverse complement strand
GTCGGCCTGCCCGGCGGGCGCCTCGGCGGCGTCCGGCGCGACGACCTCGGGCTCCACGACCTCCAGCTCCACGACCTCGGGCTCGACGACCTCGGGTTCGGCCGCCTCGGCGGCCGGGGCCTGCGCGGCGGGCCGGACCTGCGGCTCGGGCGCCGGCGCCTCGGGGGCCTGCGTCTCGCCCGGCGCGGGCCGGTCGTCGCGGACGACGGGGATCTCGCCGGTCAGCTCGGCGACGGTGATCGAGTTCTCGCCACCGCGGTGACGACGACGGCGTCCGCCCGTCGGGGCGGCGGGGGCACCGCCTTCCCTGGCGAGCAGCTCCGCCAGCGAAATCCTTCGCTCCTCGCTCATCACGTCACCGTCCTGTGGCTCGTGGGCCTCGTGGGCCCCGCGCGTGCCGGACTCGTCTCATCCGTCACTCACGCCTGTCTGGTCTCTAGCAGATTCTACGTGTACACCCCGTCGCAACCGTGGCGGCACACGCGGCGGGCCACGATGTTACTTCGGGCCGCTTACTGCAAAGCCTCGGGGGACTTCGTGCCGTTCTGCGGCGTGAAGCCGGCCTGGGTGTCCAGGTAACGCAGGATCACGCCCTCCCGCAGCGCCCACGGGCAGATGTCGAGCTGCTCGACGTTCATCGCCCGCATCGCGGCCTCGGCGACCAGCGCACCGGCCACGATCTGGCCCGCGCGGTCGGAGCTGAGGCCCTCGAGCTCCTTGCGGTCGGCGACCGTCATCCTGCTGATGAAGGAGATCAGCTGGCGCAGGCTGCTCGCGGTCAGCGTGCGCTTGACGCGGGGTCCGGCGGAGGTGGGCGCGGCCCCCGTCAGGCGGGCGAGGGTGCGCATCGTCTTCGACGTTCCCGCGGCCATGTCGGGCGTGCCGGCCGCGGCGAGCCGTTCCGCGGCGGGCGCGATCTCGGCGTCCAGCCAGTCGCGCAGCATGCTGACGCGGCGCCGGCCGGGCGGGTCCTCGGGGAGCCATTCGCGGGTGATGCGGCCCGCGCCGAGCGGGAGCGACAGCGCGACGTCGGGTTCCTCGTCGACGCCGTTGCTCAGCTCCAGCGAGCCGCCGCCGATGTCGATGTTGAGGACGCGGCCCACGCTCCAGCCGTACCAGCGGCGCACCGCGAGCGCGGTCAGGCGGGACTCGTCGACCCCGGAGAGCACCTCGACGTCGACGCCGCTGGCGTCCTTGACGTGCGCGAGCACGGTGTCGGTGTTGCTGGCGTCGCGCACGGCGGAGGTGGCGAAGGCCATGACCTCGGAGCAGCCGGAGCTCTTGGCGATGGTGGTGAACTCCTGCACGGAGGAGACCAGCGCGTCCTCCCCCGCCTGGCTGAGACGGCCGCTCGGCTCGATCTTCTCCGCCAGCCGCAGGGTGGCCTTGGTCGAGCTCATCGGGGTCGGGTGCGCTCCCCAGTGGGCGTCGACCACGAGCAGATGCACCGTATTGGACCCGATGTCGAGTACTCCCAATCTCACGGGATCAATCTAGACCCGACTACCGTGAGCGCTGTGACCGACCTTCCCATGCCCGGCCTGCGGCGTCCCGTTCCGGAAGTCCCGCTGGACTTCCCGCGCGAGTGGCTCGAGTTCACCGACCCCTCGGACCCGAGCCACCTCATCGCCGCGGATCTGACGTGGCTGCTCTCCCACTGGACGTGCATGTTCGGCACCGAGTCGTGCCACGGCATCGAGCCGGGCCGCGAGACCGACGGCTGCTGCAGCCACGGCGCCTTCCTCTCCGACAAGGACGACAGGAAGCGGCTGAAGAAGGCCGTCGCGAAGCTCACGGACGACGACTGGCAGTTCCGCGCCAAGGGGCTCGGGAAGAAGGGCTACCTCGAGGAGGACGACCTCGACGACGAGCCCGCGCTGCGCACCCGCCGCTACGAGGGCGCCTGCATCTTCCTCAACCGGCCGGGCTTCCCCGGCGGCGAGGGCTGCGCCCTGCACGCGATGGCCCTGCGCACCGGGGTCGAGCCGCTCACCGTCAAGCCCGACGTGTGCTGGCAGCTGCCGGTCCGGCGCACGCAGGAGTGGGTCGAGCGGCCCGACGGCGAGCAGATCCTGCGCACCACGATCGGCGAGTACGACCGCCGCGGCTGGGGCGCCGGCGGCCTGGACCTGCAGTGGTACTGCACGGGCTCGCCCGAGGCGCACGTCGGGGCACAGCAGGTGTGGCAGAGCTACGCGCCCGAGCTGACCGAGCTGCTCGGCGAGGAGGCCTACGAGGTACTGGCCCGCGAGTGCGCGGCGCGCAAGGACACCCTCGTCGCCGTGCACCCCGCGACCGCCGCCGCCACCGAGCGGCAGTCCTTCGACATGAAGTACGTGGAGCTCTAGGGCTCCAGCTTGTAGCCGAGCCCGCGGACGGTGACCAGGTGCTTCGGGTTCGCCGGGTCGGACTCGATCTTGCTGCGCAGGCGCTTGACGTGCACGTCGAGGGTCTTGGTGTCGCCCACGTAGTCGGCGCCCCAGACCCGGTCGATCAGCTGCCCGCGGGTGAGCACGCGGCCGCTGTTGCGCAGCAGGTACTCGAGCAGGTCGAACTCCTTGAGCGGCAGGGTCACCTGCTCTCCCCCGACGGTGACGACGTGCCGCTCGAC
>JASLDK010000130.1 GCA_030145945.1 Nocardioides sp. | reverse complement strand
GATCCTCGCCGTCGTCCTCGCCGAGATGAGCGAGGGCGGCATCGACGCCCGCGTGCTCGCGATCCTCGGCGTCCTCAGCGCGGTCAACGCGGTGCTGCGTCTGCTCAGCGCTGGTACGGCGGGCCTGGAGCTCGTGTTCTTTCTCCTCATCCTCGGCGGTCGGGTGTTCGGAGCGGGTTTCGGCTTCGTGCTCGGGTGTACGTCGCTGTTCGCCTCAGCCCTGATGACTGCTGGTGTCGGGCCGTGGCTGCCGTTCCAGATGCTCGTCGCCGCCTGGGTCGGCATGGGCGCCGGCCTGCTGCCGCGCAAGCTCCGTGGCCGCGCGGAGATCGTCCTGTTGACGGCGTACGGCGTGATCTCCGCCTATCTCTACGGACTGCTGATGAACCTGCAGGGCTGGCCGTTCATGGCGGGCATCCAGGTTCCGGGGCAGGACTCCACCGAGATCTCCTACGTGCCGGGAGCGGCGCTGCTCGACAACCTGCACCACTTCGTGATCTACACGCTGCTGACGTCGACGGGAGGGTGGGACACCGGTCGGGCGATCACCAACGGGCTGGCGATCGTGCTGCTCGGGCCTGCCGTGCTGGTGACGCTGCGCCGTGCGGCACGCAAGGCGCGGGTCGAGCAGAGCCCCTAGTCCTACGGCTCGATCAGCAGGATCCGGTCGTCGTCGTCTGTCGGCTTGCCCCGTCCGTCGGTGTTGCTCGTCGTCACCCACAGGCGCCCATCGGGAGCGAGCGCCACGGTGCGCAACCGGCCGTAGGCGCTCGGCTCGCCGTCCTTCGGTCCGAAGTAGGCCCGCGGATCGCTGACCTGGCCGTCGGCGACCTTCATCCGCCACAGCCGCTCGCCGCGTAGGCCGGCCATCCACAGATAACCCGCGGACTCGGCGAGACCGGCCGGTGAGGCCTCCTCGGGGCTCCAGGTCAGCGCCGGCTGGGTGAACTTCGCAGGGCCGCCCGTGCCCTCGACCTCGGGCCATCCGTAGTTGTCGCCGGGCACGATCCGGTTGAGCTCGTCGGCGGTCTTGTCGCCGAACTCCGAGGCCCACAGCATGCCCGCCTCGTCGAAGGCGAGGCCCTCGACGTTGCGATGACCCCACGACCAGACCGCCGTCTGGAAAGGATTGTCCGGTGCCGGCTGGCCGCTGGCGTCGATCCGCAGGATCTTGCCGGCCAACGACTTCTTGTCCTGCGCCAGTTTGTCGTCACCGGTCTCACCGGTGGAGACGTAGAGATAGCCGTCGGGGCCGAACACCAGCCGGCCGCCGTCATGGCGGATGCCGTTGGGGATCCCGGTCAGGATCGGCTCCGGCATGCCCAGCGTGGTCCCGTCCAGCTGTGCCTTGACCACCCGGTTGTCGTCCTTGGTGGTGACGTAGAAGAACAGCGTCTTGTCGGTCGCGAAGGCGGGGGAGACCGCCACTCCCAACAGTCCGGACTCGCCCTTCGCGGACACGTCGGCAATGGTGCCGATCTCGGTCACCTTGCCGTTCTCGTCGGTCGTCTTGCCCTTGCCCTTGACCTCGGGCGGCGTGATCAGCAGGACTCGTCCCGAGTCGCGCTCGGTCACCACGCCGCGTCCGTCGGGCAGGAAGGCCACACCCCACGGCGTCGACAGGCCGGTCGCGACGGTCGCGACCACGTCGGGCACGCCGTCGATCGTGAAGATCACCTTGCCGTCCACGACAGCGCCCGTGGGAGCCGCGCTCGCCGTACCGCTCACGTCGACGGTGCTCACATTGCCGCCCTGGCAGGCCGTCAGGCCGGTCAGGGCCGTCAACGAAAGGGCGAGTACGCCGGCAGCCGCTGCGCCGCGCCTCACGACAGTCCCTCCAGGAAGTTCACCAGCAACTCATGCACCCGCTCGGGTTGTTCGAGCTGGACGAAGTGCGAGCCGTTGAGCTCGACGTACGTGCTGTCCTTGCCGGTCGCGGCAAGGCGACGCGAGGCGCTGGCCATGTCGCGGGCACCGGCGAGGATGTCCCACTTCGCGGAGACGAACATGGTGGGGACGTGGATCTGGCTGAGCCGGACACGGGGGTGCTTCGACGTGCTGATCGCGAGGTGGGCGTACCAGTCGACCGGCGTGGTGATGAACTCCTGCAGGCCGAGGGCTGAGGCGTCCGGGTCGGCGGGCGGGAACATGAAGCCGGTGCGGCCGAGCAGCTTCGCTGTTGCGGCAGTCATCGGGATCAGCGGAACGATCGGATTGACTGCCCAACCGAAGGTCCGGGCCACGCGACATGCGTTGACCGTGATCGCCCTCGCCACGCCTCGCGGCAGGTGCAACGGGCCGAGCATCGTGGCAAAGGTGTCGCCGGGGACACCGCACATCGCGAAGATGCCGCGCACGCGCTCGGGATGGCGATAGGTCAGTTCGAACGCGGTGTTGACGCCCATCGACCAGCCCATCAGCACCGCGGAGTCGATCCCGAAGTGGTCCATGACCGAGAGTCCGTCCTGGACGAAGTGCTCGATCTCCACGTGGCTGCGGTCGGCCGGCCGCTCCGATCCACCGACGCCGCGGTGGTTCCATGACACCACGCGCACCCCGCAGTCGGGCTCGAGGAGCCACGGCCACAGGTAGGGATTGGTCCCCAGCCCGTTGCACAGCACCACGGTGGGGCCGTCGATCAGCCCGTCGGGGTCATTGGTCCAGGCGCGGACGTGGGTGCCGTCGTCGGACAGGATGTCGCGGAACGCGATCGACGCGGACCGGACGCGCTGCTCGGGCCGGGGAGCGGAGGTCGACATGGCGCTGATTGTGCCGGACCCACGCCGGGTGGTGGGGGAGATCCCACACACGGTCGACCTGTCGGCCGAGCGCCGATCAGGCAGGAGGCGGTACGTCGACCTGGTGGCTCGCCCGCGTTGCTCGGGTCGCGCCCACGCTCGCGATGACGACGCACGCGATCGCCAGCCATTGCACCGTCGCCAGGGACTCGCCCACCACGACGAGGCCTGACAGTGCCGCGGCCGCCGGCTCCAGACTCATCAGGACGCCGAACGTGGCGGCCGGGACGGTGCGCAGGGCAGCGAGTTCGGCGCTGTAGGGGATCACCGAGCTGAGCAGGCCGACCGCCGCACCCAGCGCCAGGATCCGTGGGTCGGTGAGCGCCGAGGTCTCGACCGTGACGAGCAGCGGCGTCATGACCAGGACACCCACCAGGCTGGCGACTGCGAGGCCGTCGATGCCCTCCCAGCGGCGCCCGGTCTCCGCACTGGAGACGATGTAGCCCGCCCAGGCGGCGCCCGCCAGCACGGCATAGAACACCCCGAGCGGGTCGAGGTGGGTGCGTTCGAAGCCGAGCAGAACGACGCCCAGACCGGCGAGCGCGACCCACAGCAGGTCACGTGCCCTGCGGAAGCCGATGATCGCCAACGTCATCGGGCCGACGAACTCGATGGTGACCGCGACACCCAGAGGGATCCGCGAGAAGGACTGATAGATGCCCCAGTTCATCGCGGCCAGGCACACGCCGTACCTGATCGCGATCAGCCAGTCCGTGCGGCTGCGCCCGCGCATCCGCGGTCGCGCCCACAGCATCAGCACCAGGGAACTGGTCGCCAGACGCAGCCACACCACGCCGTTGGGGGCAATGTCGTCGAAGAGCAGTTTCGCGAATCCGGCACCGAGCTGGACCGAGGTGATGCCCAGGACGACGAGTCCCAGCGCGACCCCGAGCGGGGGTCCGGGGCGGGGACTCGTGTGCACCTGCTCACGCTAGTGCTCGCCGGGCGCGGGCAGAGATTTTCGGAAGAGACTGACTTTTTCGGCGGACGCCGATGACTTCACCGGCGTCCGCGGGTCAGAGTAGGAAGGCGCGATCCCGCGCGTCCGATGGTGTGCGTCGAGGAGGACAGACGATGACGACGATCCTGATGGTGGGCACACGCAAGGGGCTGTGGATCGGCCGGTCCCAGGACCGCGTCGACTGGGACTTCTCCGGGCCTCATCACGACATGGAGGAGGTCTATTCCTGCCTCGTCGACACCCGCGGCACCACCCCCCGGCTGTTCGCGGGCGCGTCGTCGAGCTGGCTCGGCCCGCAGTTGCGGTGGTCAGACGACCTCGGCGCGAGTTGGCAGGAGACCCCGAACGGCGCGATCCGGTTCCCCGAGGGCACGGGTACGGCGGTCGAGCGGATCTGGCAGCTCGTCCCCGGTGTCGAGGACGGCGTACTGCACGCAGGCACCGAGCCCGGCGCGGTGTTCACCTCCCGCGACGGCGGCGCCAGCTTCGCGCTCGAGGAGGGGCTGTGGAACCACCCTCACCGTGAGCAGTGGGGCGCGGGCTTCGGCGGCCAGGCCTTCCACACGGTGCTCCCGCACCCCAGCGACCCGGCGTCGATGACGGTCGCCATCTCCACCGGAGGTGCCTACCGCACGACCGACGGTGGCGCCTCGTGGTCGCCCCGCAACCAGGGCATCCGCGCCGACTTCCTCCCCGAGGACCAGCGCTATCCCGAGTTCGGTCAGTGCGTGCACAAGGTCACCCGCCACCCCTCACGCCCCGAGCGGCTCTATGCCCAGAACCACGGTGGCGTCTATCGATCCGACGACGAAGGAGGCTCGTGGACGTCGATCGGCGACGACCTCCCCAGCGACTTCGGCTTCCCGATCGTCGTCCACCCGCACCGCCCCGACACGATCTGGGTCTTCCCCCTCGGGGGCGGCGACCGTCGCTACCCGCCTGATGCCAAGGCCCGGGTGTGGCGCTCCGACGACGCGGGCGAGTCCTGGACGGCGTACGACGAAGGTCTCCCGGACGCCTTCTACGTGGGCGTCATGCGCGACGCGATGTGTGTCGACTCCTACGAGAGCGCGGGCCTCTACTTCGGAGCCCGCAACGGCTCGGTGTGGGCCTCCGCCGACGACGGCGAGACCTGGCGGCAGATCGCCGCCGACCTGCCCGACGTCATGTCGGTCAAGGTCGGGGTCTTCTAGGCTCCGACCATGCCTGCCTTCTCCCAGACCCACGAGACGACGATCGCCGCACCACTGGAGACCGTCCACGCCCTCGTCGCCGCCTTCCCCGAGTGGGTGAAGTGGTCGCCGTGGGAGGGTCTGGACCCCGCCATGACGCGGACGTACGCCGGCTCTGGCGTTGACGCGACGTACGCCTGGGCCGGCAACAACAAGGCCGGCGAGGGCCGGATGGCCTTCTCCTCGATCACCCCGACCCAGGTGGTCGTCGACCTCGAGTTCATCAAGCCGTTCAAGGCCCAGAACGTCGTCACCTTCGACCTCACGCCCGTCGGTGAGGGCACTCGTGCGGCTTGGACGATGAGTGGTCAGCGCAACGTGATCATGTCCGTGCTGGGCACCCTCTTCTTCGACAAGGCGATCGCCAAGGACTTCCGGCGGGGGCTGGCGTCGTTGAAGGCAGCGGCGGAAGGCTCCGCCCAGCGCTGAGATCGGGTCCGGGTGGCGTGGCCCACAGGCGTAGCCTTGCGCCATGCCCACCCTTCGTTCCGCGACGTCCACCTCGGGCCGCAACATGGCCGGCGCGCGTGCCCTGTGGCGCGCCACCGGCATGACCGACTCGGACTTCGGCAAGCCGATCATCGCCATCGCGAACTCGTTCACCGAGTTCGTCCCCGGACACGTGCACCTGCGTGACCTCGGCAAGATCGTCGCGGAGTCCGTCGTCGCGTCCGGCGGTGTGGCGAAGGAGTTCAACACGATCGCCGTTGACGACGGCATCGCGATGGGGCACGGCGGGATGCTCTACTCGCTGCCGAGCCGTGAGCTGATCGCGGACGCGGTGGAATACATGGTCCAGGCGCACTGCGCCGACGCGATCGTGTGCATCTCCAACTGCGACAAGATCACTCCCGGCATGCTGTTGGCCGCTCTGCGGCTCAACATCCCGGTCGTGTTCGTGTCGGGTGGCCCGATGGAGGCCGGCAAGACGACGGCCATCGAGGGCATCGTGCACAGCAAGCTCGACCTGGTCGATGCCATGGTGGCCTCGGCCAACGAGGCGGTGAGCGACGAGCAGTTGGACACCATCGAGCGGTCGGCCTGCCCGACCTGCGGCTCTTGTTCGGGCATGTTCACCGCCAACTCGATGAACTGCCTGACCGAGGCGATCGGGCTGTCGCTGCCGGGCAACGGCTCGACCTTGGCCACTCATGCGAAGCGCCGCGCGCTCTTCGAGGAGGCGGGCCGGGTGGTCATGGACCTGTGCCGCCGCTACTACGGCGACGACGACGAGTCGGTCCTGCCGCGCAACATCGCCAACCGTGACGCCTTCGAGAACGCCGTTGCGCTCGACGTCGCGATGGGCGGCTCGACCAATACGGTGCTGCACCTGCTGGCGGCCGCCCGTGAGGCTGAGCTCGACTTCGACGTGCACGACATCGACGCGATCTCGCGTCGGGTGCCGTGCCTGTCCAAGGTCGCGCCCAACTCGCCGAAGTTCCACATGGAGGACGTCCACCGAGCGGGTGGAATCCCTGCCCTGCTGGGCGAGTTGCGCCGGGGCGGCGCACTGAAGGAGGGCGTGCACTCGGTGCACTCGCCCAACCTCGACGACTGGCTCGGACGCTGGGACATCCGTGCGGAGAACCCGTCGGCCGAGGCGCTGGAGCTCTTCCAGGCCGCGCCGGGTGGCGTCCGTACGACCGAGCCCTTCTCCACGGAGAACCGGTGGGGCTCGCTCGACACCGACGCCGCCGAGGGCTGCATCCGCGACTTCGAGCACGCCTATTCCGCCGATGGCGGACTTGCGATCCTCACGGGCAACATCGCCGTCGACGGATGTGTCGTGAAGTCGGCCGGTGTGCCCGAGGAGTGCCTGACCTTCCACGGAAAGGCGATCGTCTTCGAGTCGCAGGACGCCGCAGTGGAGGGCATCCTGGGCAAGAAGGTCGAAGAGGGCCACGTGGTCGTGATCCGCTACGAAGGCCCCAAGGGCGGACCCGGCATGCAGGAGATGCTCTACCCAACTGCCTTCCTGAAGGGCCGCGGTCTGGGCCAGAAGTGTGCGTTGATCACCGACGGCCGGTTCTCCGGAGGCACCAGTGGCCTGTCCATCGGACACATCTCGCCCGAGGCCGCCGGTGGTGGGCTGATCGCGCTCATCGAGGACGGCGATCCGATCTCGATCGACATCCCGAACCGCACGATCCACCTCGACGTCGAGGACCACCTGCTCGAGGAGCGCCGGGTGCTGCAGGAGAAGCGCGACAAGCCCTACACCCCGCTCGACCGCCAGCGCCCTGTGTCGGCTGCCTTGCGGGCCTACGCGTCGATGGCCACCGCGGCCTCCGACGGGGCCTATCGCCGCGTCCCCGAATAGGTCGATGAAGGTCCACGCCACGGTTGACGGACGACTGCGGAAGTTCGTCGACTCCCAACGGCTGTTCTTCGTGGGCACCGCGCCGAACGCTGCTGACGGGCACCTCAACCTGTCCCCGCGCGGGATTGCCGGCACCTTCGGCATGCTCGACGAGCGGACCTTCGCCTGGCTCGACGGCACCGGAAGCGGCAGCGAGACCATCGCGCACCTGCGGGAGAACGGCCGGATCACCGTGATGTTCTGCGCCTTCGAGGGTCCGCCCAACATCGTCAGGTTCCACGGCCGCGGTCGTGTCGTCACCGTCTACGACGAGGAGTACGCCGACCTGGCCAGCCAATTCACCGACCTGCCGGGTGCCCGCGCGGTGGTCGTGGTCGACATCGAGCGGATCTCCGACTCGTGCGGCTACGGCGTGCCCCGGATGTCGTACGACGACGAGCGGGATCTGCTGGGGCCCTACTTCGAGCGCAAGGGCCCGGAAGGCTCCGCGCAGTACCGGCGTGACAAGAACGCCACGAGCATCGACGGCCTGCCGGCGTACGACTTCGATCCGCTGCCTTCGTGAACCCACCACACCGGCTCGCGGCCGTCGTCATTCTCGGGTTGGCGCTGCTCCTCGCCGCGTTCACTGATCCGGGCGGTCATGAGCGACCTGTCGGTGCCATGACGGAGACCTCGGCGCCCGCTGCGCCCGGCAGGAGCGCCGTGTCGCCGGTGCCAGCGACCGCTGTCCCGGGAGGCAGTCCGCGCTGGCGATCCGAGCGTGTCCTGCCCGACCGCGGCATGCTGATCGCCTACTACGGCACTCCCAAGACCGGGTCGCTCGGCGTGTTGGGGGAGACCTCGCCGACGAAGGCCTTCAAGCGCCTGATGCGTGCAGCGAGGCCATTCGAGCGCGACGGGCGTCCGGTCCGGCCGGTGTTCGAGTTGATCGTGAGCGTCGCGGACGGGCACCGCGGCAAGGACGGCGACTTCAGTCACGACATCGCGAAGGCCGAGGTCGAGAAGTACGTCGACGCAGCCCGAGGCCTGGGCGCCCTGCTGGTGCTCGACCTGCAGACCGGGCGGACTGACTTCCTCACCGTTGCTCGGCGCTGGCAGTGGGCGTTGGAGCAACCGCACGTCAGTCTCGCCATCGATCCCGAGTGGCGGGTACGCCGCGGCCAGCGACCTGCGCGAGTGATCGGCAGTGTCGGCGCGGGTGAGGTCAACCGGACCAGCCGGTGGCTGTCGGACCTGGTGGTCGCCCACGACCTGCCGGAGAAGCTGTTCGTCGTCCACCAGTTCCGGACCTCGATGGTGCGCCACATCGGACGGATCAAGCAGCGTGACGGGCTGCAGCTCCTCCAGCACGTCGACGGATTCGGCAACCGGGCACAGAAGCTCAGCACCTACCGCGCCGTCGCCCGGCCCGACATCTTCGCGATGGGCTTCAAGCTGTTCTACGACGAGGACTACAACCGGATGGGCGCGAAGGCCGTGCACCGGATCCGTCCGCGGGTCCGCTTCGTTTCGTTCCAATGACTTCCGACAACTTCCGATGAGCAGGGAGGCAGCCATGCAGACCAATGAGCACGGGCAGGCGCTCGGTCCCGAGGTGCTGGACTGGGAGTCGCGTGCGTGGCCCGAGCCCGTCGCCCTCGACGGGCGGTACGTCACGGTCGAGCCGCTGACCTCGGCCAGGTACGCCGACCTGTTCGCCACCACCTGCGGCACCGACGACGACGCGCTGTGGACCTATCGGCCGATCGCGCGCCCCAGCTCGTTGCCCACGCTGTGGATGCATCTGGCCGCCCAGATCGACAACCCCGCGGCGGTGCCTTTCGCGCTCGTCCCGAAGGAGGGCGAGTCCGCGGGCGTGGCGGCCGGCCTGTCGTCGTACCTGCGGATCGACCCGACCCATGGCAGCATCGAGGTCGGGGGAGTCCTGTTCGGCAAGGGGCTCAAGCGCACCCGCGCCGCCAGCGAGGCGATCCACCTCCTGATGCGGCATGCGTTCGACGACCTCGGATATCGCCGGTTCGAGTGGAAGTGCGACAGCCTCAACGCGCCCTCGCGGCGGGCCGCTCTACGACTCGGGTTCGTCGAGGAGGGCAGGTTCCGCAACCACATGGTCATCCAGGGCCGCAGTCGGGACACCGACTGGTTCTCGGTGACCGACGCCGAATGGCCCGATGTCCGTAGTGCTCACGAGCGTTGGCTCGACGCGGCCAACTTCGACGAGTCCGGCCAGCAGCTCAGCTCGTTGTCGGTCTAGATGAGTAAGTCCCAGGGGGCGCACGCCCTGAGCGCGTCTCGCTGGCACGCCCCCTGGGACTTACTCATCTAGCCTGCTTGGCTGCTCCCATGGATCAGCGGATCAGCTTCATCACCCTCGCCGTCACCGACCTCGCCGCCACCCGCCGCTTCTATCGCGACGGCCTCGGCTGGACCCCCGAGCTCGACGTGCCCGGCGAAGTGCTGATGTTCCGCGCCGGGCCGCAACTCGTGCTGTCGCTGTGGGAGCACAGCCACTTCGAGGACGAGGTCGGTAAGACGATGACCGGCCCGGGCGTCGTACCCCTGACGATCGCGCACAACGTGTCCAGCGTCGAGGCCGTCGACGAGGTGCTGGATCTTGCCCAGAAGGCTGGCGCGTCGGTCATCCAAGCCGGCGAACACCGCGACTGGGGCGGATATTCGGGCTATTTCGGTGACCCCGACGGCTACCGCTGGGAGATCGCCTTCAACCCTGACCCGGGGCTGTCGGCGATCGTCCTGCCCGACTGACCTTCTCAGGCCCTAACCTCGGATCGTGACGATCGACCTCCACACCCACTCCAGTGTCAGCGACGGCACTGCGACGCCGGCGGAGTTGGTGAGGCAGGCGGCCGCCGAAGGTCTGGACGTCATCGCGCTCACCGACCACGACACCACCGCCGGCTGGGCCGAGGCCGCTGAGGCGGCCGAGGGCACAGGAGTCGCTCTGGTGCGGGGGATCGAGGTCAGCACTCGGTTCCGTGGAGCCGGCGTACACCTGCTCGCCTATCTCCCCGACGCAGACGACGAAGGGCTGCAGGCCGAGCTCGGCCGGATCGTCGCCGGACGTGAGGACCGCGTTCCGGCGATGCTCGCCCGCCTCCGCGAGCTCGGAGTTCCCGCCACTGAGGAGGCGCTGGCCGAGGTCAGCGCCGGCAACCAGGTGACGGGCCGTCCCCACATCGCCGATCTGCTGGTGCGGCTGGGTGCCGTACGCAACCGCGACGAGGCCTTTGCACGCTACCTGCACGACGGTGGCCCGGCGTACGTCGACCGCTATGCCGCCGAACTGCCGGCGATGCTCGAGCTGGTGACCGCCGCCCGTGGCGTTGCGGTGATCGCGCACCCGTGGGGCCGGGGATCGGCGTCCGTGCTCGACGAGCCCGCCTTCGCGGAGCTCGCCGAGGCGGGACTGGCAGGTCTGGAGGTCGACCATCTCGACCACGACCGTGCACAGCGGGGTCAGTTGCGG
>JASLDK010000104.1 GCA_030145945.1 Nocardioides sp. | reverse complement strand
GCCATGCTGTCCGGGCCGAGTCGCATGCTTCCGATCAACTGCAACGGTCAGACCGGTGAATACCACCAGGAGATCTATCTCTCGACGGACTTCCAATCGACATCCAGCCTCTTCTCCTTCACCGGTTCCCGGAGCGAGCCGGCCAACACCCGCACCGAGTCATGGAACTTCACCGGCAGCGATCCCTTCGACTGGAAGATCGCCTATTCCGCGCCCTGAGCCGTTCGGCCGGAACTCAGCGCTGGTTGCGGAGGAAGACCTTCTCCAGACCGCGCAGTGTCAGGGCCGGGACGTGGTGGGTGAAGCAGTGGCATTCGTCGCTCACCAGTGAGGCGAGGTGGCCGGTGGCGATCACCGACACCTCACCGGGTCCACTGCCGAGGGCCTCGGACAGGCGAGCGACCATTCCCTCGACCTGGCTGGCCACCCCGAACACCATTCCGGACTGCAGTGCCTCCACCGTGTTCTTGCCGATCACGCCTCGGGGCCGGACGAGCTCGACCATCCGCAGCTGGGCGCCACCACGACTCAAGGCCTCGAGAGAGATCTCGATGCCGGGGGTGATCGCGCCGCCGACATAGCGACCCTGGTCGTCGACCACGTCGTACGTCGTTGCGGTGCCGCCGAAGTCGACCACGATCGCCGGGCACGGGAAGTCCGCTGCCGCGGCCAGCGCGTTGACGATCCGATCCGTGCCCACCTCGCGCGGATTGTCGACGAGGATCGGAACGCCCGTGCGGACCCCGGGCTCGACGATCACGCGTTCGATGTCGGCGAAGTGCGAGGCCAGCATCTCGCGCCAGGCGTTCAGCACCGTCGGCACGGTGGCACACACGGCGATCCCGGTGACGTCGTGTTCGCGGGCACCGAGCAGTCCACGCAGCAGGACGGCCCATTCGTCGAAGGTGCGGTGCTCGTTGGTCGAGACCCGCCAGTCGGCGATCACCTCGCCGTCGGCGACGAGGCCGAGGACGGTGTGGGCGTTGCCGATGTCGGCGGCGAGCAGGACCATCGCGGCCTCAGGCGGTCCGGAAGTCGAGGCCGAGGTCGAACACGATGACCGAATGGGTCAATGCGCCCACGGAGATGAAGTCGACCCCGGTCTCGGCGACCTCGCGGGCCCGTTCGAGGGTGAGGCCACCCGATGCCTCCAGCGTCGCCCGACCACCCAGGCCCTGGTTGATCCGCACCGCCTCCGCCATGTCGACGGTGCTCATGTTGTCGAGCAGGATCTCGGTGCAACCGGCAGCGAGCACGGCTCGCAGCTCGTCGAGATCCATCACCTCGACCTCGACACGCAGACCCGGATGCTGGGCGACCACGGCCTGGTACGCCGGAACGACACCCCCGGCCGCGACCGCGTGGTTGTCCTTGACCATCGCCCGGTCGACCAGGCTGAACCGGTGGTTGACCCCGCCACCGCAACGCACGGCGTACTTCTGCAGTGCCCGCCAGCCCGGCAGCGTCTTGCGGGTGTCGAGGACGCGAGCCCGGGCGCCGGCGAGCGCGTCGACCCACCGGGAGGTCGCGGTCGCGACCCCGGACAGGTGGGAGGCGAAGTTGAGGGCGGTGCGCTCGGCGGTCAGCACCCCGCGGACCGGCCCGGACACGGTGAGCACCACGTCGCCGGGCACGACCCGGCTGCCGTCCGGGACCCGACCAGAGATCGAGACGGTGTCGCCGAGCGCGTAGACGAACGCGAGCTCGGCGATCGCGAGCCCGGCGACCACGCCGGTCTCGCGGGCCGCGAAGTCCGCGACCGCGTGCCCCATGTCGGGCATCGCGTCGCTGGTCACGTCGTCGACACCGCCCGGGAGATCCTCCTCGAAGGCGAGCGCGATGTGCTCGTGGACGGCCCGGGGGTCCAGGCCTGCGCCAGCGATCTCATCGACGAGCGCAGCGGGCAGTTCGTCGTACGGCGTGCGGGCGATCACGGAACCACCACTCCTTCGACGGGGCCGACGGACGGATCGGTCTGGGCTCCGGGAACGAAGTCGACGGACAGCAGACCGTCGGACATCCGCACGTCGAAGTGCCCGGCGAACCGAGGGTCGTCACGATCGGGGTGGTCCTCGCGCCAGTGCGACCCGCGGGTCTCCTCACGCAGCGCTGCGGCCTCCGTCAGGGCCGAGGCGATGGTGATCAGGTTGGTGGTCTCCCATGACTCCTGGTCGACGGTCTCGGCAGGCGTGCCCGCCAGCTCGTCGAGCACGACGGACGCGTCGGCGAGTCCCGGAGCGGAGCGCAGCACACCGGCCTGGGCCGACATCGTCTCCTGCAGCTCCTTGCGGGTCGCGCCGGCGATCAGCCCCACCGATCGGGTGTCGGTCGCGGGTTCGCGCCACTCCCCCAGCTCACCGGGCAGCACCTTCGCGATCCTGCGTGAGAAGACGAGCCCGTCGAGCAGTGAGTTGGACGCGAGCCGGTTGGCTCCGTGGACGCCGGAGCAGGCGGCCTCGCCGCTGGCGTAGAGGCCGGGCAGGTCGCTGCGACCGTCGAGGTCGGTGCGGACCCCGCCGGACACGTAGTGACAGGCGGGAGCGACCGGGATCAGCTGGGTCACCGGGTCGACCCCGTGCGAGCGAGCGGTCGCGAGGATCGTGGGGAAGCGGCGCTCCCAGAAGTCCTTGCCGAGGTGGCGGGCATCGAGCCACATGTGCGGCTGCCCGGTCTCGAGCATCCGCTTCATGATCGCCTTGGCGACCACGTCGCGGGGGGCGAGGTCGGCGAGTTCGTGCACGCCCTGCATGAACCGGTTGCCGCCCTCCTCGGGCAGGCCGTCGACGAGGAATGCTCCTTCTCCGCGGACCGCCTCGGAGATCAGCGGCTGCTGTCCGCGGGAGTCGGGTCCGAGATACATCACCGTCGGGTGGAACTGCACGAACTCCAGGTCGCGCACGGTCGCGCCCGCCCGCAGCGCGAGCGCCATGCCGTCGCCGGTCGACACCGACGGGTTGGTCGTCTGGGAGAACACCTGGCCGAAGCCGCCGCTGGCCAGGACCACCGCCCGACACAGGACGGCGCCGACGCCGTCCCGCTCCCCCTCGCCGATCACGTGCAGGGTCACTCCGGCGACGCCGGTCTCTCCCGTCGAGTCGGGGCCGAGCAGCAGGTCGACGGCCAGCGCGTGCTGGATGACCTCGATGTCGGGGGCCGCCTGGACGGCAGCGATCAGTGCCCGCTGGATCTCCGCTCCGGTCGCATCGCCACCAGCGTGGGCGATCCGGTCGCGGTGGTGTCCACCCTCACGCGTCAGGGACAACGCACCGTCTGCGGTGTGGTCGAAGTTGGTGCCCAGTGCGATCAGCTCGCGCACGGCCTCCGGTCCCTCGTTGACGAGGATCCGGACGGCGTCGAGGTCACATGCCCCCGCACCCGCCACCAGGGTGTCGATCTCGTGCTCCTCGGGAGTGTCGCCGTCACCGAGAGCAGCGGCGATGCCGCCCTGGGCCCACTGCGTGGACCCGGCGGCGAGAACGTCCTTGGTCACCACGAGCACCTTGTCGACGTGCTCACGAAGCCGCAACGCGGCCGTCAACCCGGCGATCCCGGAGCCGATGATCACGACATCGGCACGGGTCGTCCAACCCGTCAGCGGAGCAGAGAGGCGTCCGGGCAGGCGGCGCGCGGCGATGGGCATCAGCGAGCCGCCACCGCGTCGCCGCGCTCCAGGCTCGCGTCGCCGAAGGTCTCCGCCGGGTCGAACCCGGTCGCCATGATCTTGTTGTCGGCGTCGACGAACACGACGTGCGGCGCGAACTCCTTCGCCTCCTCGGTGCTCATCTGGCCGTAGCCGATCAGGATGACCAGGTCGCCGGGGTGCACCAGGTGGGCGGCGGCACCGTTGATGCCGATCACGCCGCTGCCGCGCTCGCCCGCGATCGTGTAGGTCTCGAGCCGCGCGCCGTTGGTGATGTCGACGATGTGCACGAGCTCCCCGGCGAGCAGGTCGGCGGCCTCGAGCAGGTCCTCGTCGATCGTCACCGAGCCGACGTAGTGCAGGTCGGCCTGGGTCACGGTCGCCCGGTGGATCTTGCTCTTCATCATGGTGCGCAGCATGGGAATTCCTCGGTGGATGTCAGAAGTGCAGGGGCATGTTGTCGATCAGGCGGGTGGTGCCGACCCGCGCGGCGACGAGGATCCGGCCCTCGATGCCGGGCTCGGGATAGTCGGGAAGGTCACCGAGTCCGGTGGTGGTGAGCGCGAGGTAGTCCAGCTCGACGCCCGGCTCCGCGCGGATCGCGCTCATCGCCGCCCAGCGCGCCGCCGGTACGCCGTACGCCGCACGCTGCTGTGCCGCCCGCAGGGCTCGGCTGAGGGCAGCCGCCTGCTGGCGCTGCTCGGCGTCGAGGTAGCGGTTGCGGCTGGAGCGCGCGAGGCCGTCGGGCTCGCGGTCGGTCGGGGCGCCCACGATCTCGATGCCGAGGCACAGGTCGGCGGTCATCCGGCGGATCAGGGCGAGCTGCTGGTAGTCCTTCTCCCCGAAGATCGCCACATCGGGACGGACCAGACCGAACAACTTGGCGACGACGGTGAGCACGCCCCGGAAATGTCCGGGTCGGCTGGCGCCCTCGAGGATGTCGGCGAGCGGGCCGGGCTGGACGGTGACCGCCTCGGAGACGACGCCGTCGTGCGGCACGCCGTCGGGATACATCTCGGCGACGGTCGGCGCGAACACGACGTCGACCCCTTCGGTGGCGGCGATCTCGAGGTCGGCGTCGAAGGTGCGCGGGTAGCGATCGAGGTCCTCACCTGCGCCGAACTGCAGCGGGTTGACGAAGATCGAGAGCACCACCGTGCCCTCGGCACCCGCCCGCTCACGTGCGATCCGCAGCAGGGTTGCATGACCCTCGTGCAGGGCACCCATGGTCGGCACGAAGGCGACCGGGCCGCGAAGTCCTGCGAGGTCGGCGCGGGTGCGTGCGACGACCGGCGTGGTCAGGGTGCTCATCAAGGACCGATCAGGCCGACTCGACCCGTGGCGCACGGACCCGGCGGGCGCCGTACGCCTCCAACACCTCGTTGATCCGGTGCGCCCGGATGGGGAGGAGACGGCCGTCGGTGACCGCCCGGTCCAGGGTGGCCCGGGCCATGGCGACGTACGACGGAACGGTGTCGGGCGCGTTGGCGGCGATGTCCTTCAGGTGGGCGGCGACCGTCTGGACGTCGCCGCGCACGATCGGTCCGGTCAGGGCGGCGTCGCCGTGGGCGAGGGCGTTGTCGAGCGCCGCGTCGAGGAGGGGCCGCAGGGTGCCGGCGGGGTCGTCGACGCCGGCGGCGCTGAGCAGGCCCATCGCCTCGCTGACCAGGGTCACGAGGTGGTTGGCGCCGTGCGCGAGACCGGCGTGGTAGAGGGTCCGCATCTCCTCGGGCACCCAGGTGGGGCGGCCGCCGAGGTCGGCCACGAGGGCCTCGGCGAGATCGTGCTCAGCAGGTCCGGCCGTGAGTCCGAAGACGCAGCCGTGCAGGCGCTCGAGGTCGACGGCGGTGCCGGTGAAGGTCATCGCCGGGTGCAGCGCGATCACCCGGGCGCCGACGGCCAGCGCCGGGGCGAGCACGGCGAGGCCGTGGCGACCCGACGTATGGGCGACGACCTGGCCGGCGTGGAGGGCGCCGGAATCGGCGAGCACCTTGACGACATTGGGCAGCATGTCGTCGGGGACGGTCAGCAGCAGCAGGTCGCTGTCGCGGGCGACATCGCTGGGCTTGCGCAGCGGCACACCGGGCAGCAGGTCCGCGGCGCGAGCGCGAGAGGCGTCGGACTCGCCTGCAGCGGAGACGACGGGGTGACCGGCCGCGCGCAGACCAGCGGCCAGGACGGCGCCGACGCGACCCGCGCCGACGACACCCACCCGAAAGCGGCTGCTGCCAGACGACGCCGATGACTCGAGTGACATGGGCTTGAACCTTTCGTTCCCGTCCCTCCGACCACTCCCGCTCCGTTTCCGGTGCGCGAGCCGGGGTGGGTACCGGACGTTGTGCTCAGTGCTGTCGTCCCGGGGTTCCGGGACGAGTCAACGGTACGCCTACTCAGATGGGCCGGGAATGGCTCACCCGGTGGCCTGCATCACGTTTCGAGGCTGAACGGATCGTCACGGCGTACGTCGTAGACGTGGCCGGACTGGTCGGAGATCAAGACGTCGAGCGAGGTGCGGGCGACGGTCTGCGAGTCGAGCAGCGTGCCCGGGGCCTCCTGGCCGAAGGCCTTGGTGCGCATCGGGGTCGCGGTCCGCTCGGGGTTGATGCAGCTGACCCGCACGCCCGCGTCGGCCCACTCGTCGGCGAGCGCCTGGGTCAGGTTGACGGTTGCCGCCTTGGCGGACGAGTAGAGGCTGTAGCCGCTGCGGCCCCGGGTGTAGGAGCTCGAGGTGAACAGCAGCAGTGCGCCCTTGCTCGCTGCGAGGTGCGGATAGAACTCCTGCGCGATGAAGATCGGCCCGAGATAGTTGATCTCGGTGGCGGCGGACACATTCTAATAAGACGTCTCGTTGAGGTCGCCGCGAGGCAGTACGCCGGCGGTGTTGACGACGAAGTCGATGCTGCCGAGCTTCTCGGCGGCGTCCTTGGCCGCGGCGGCGACGTCGGCCCGGCGGCCCACGTCGGTGTTGGTGGTCGACCTGCTGAAGGTGAGCACGGTGGCGCCGTAGGAGCGGGCGAGCTCGGCGATGTCGGCGCCGATGCCGTAGCTGCCGCCGAAGACGACCATGGTCCTGCCGGTGAGCGCTGCACGGTAGCCGTCGTCGTCGCGCGCCCGGGGCAGGTCGATGCCGGTGAGCTGGAAGAGCTTGTCGGCGATGAACACGTCGATCGGCTCGGTGACCTTCATGTTCCGGTCGTCGCCGTGGACCACGATGATCGGCTCGTCGGGGAGGTACTTCAGCACGACGCTGCAGTCGTCGGTGGCCGTGAACGCTGGGTCCTCGGCCGCGATCTCGTAGGCCCTGGCGAGCACGTCGAGGCGGAAGGCCTGCGGGGTCTGTCCGCGTCGCAGGGACGCCCGCGGCGGGATGCTGCTGATCGTGTCGTCGGCGCCGACCTCGATGATCGTGTCGGCCGAGGGGATCGCGACGTCGACGGCGGGGTAGGCCTGCAGCGCCTCGAAGCACTCGCCGATGATCCGCGGGGTCACCAGCGGACGGACGGCGTCGTGGAGCAGGATCCGGGTGTCGGCCGCGTCGCCGCCGGTGAGCAGGTGGTCGATGGCGCGCTGCGTGGTGTCGTTGCGGGTCTCGCCGCCCTCGAGGATCGCGGTGACCTTCGGATAGGCGCCCCCGCGGGTGATGTCCCGCACCGCGTCGGTGTGCCCGACGGCCATCATCACGATGATCTCGTCGACGTCGGTGTGGTCGTGCAGCGTGAGCAGGGTGTGCTCGAGCAAGGTCTTGCCGGCGACCTTGATCAGTTGCTTGGGGATGTCGAGCCCGACCCGGCTTCCGACTCCACCCGCGAGCAGGACGGCGACATTCCTCGTCATGGCCCGCAGTCTCCCACGCTCGCGCCGCGACGACGGATTCGCCATATGGCGCGGCGGCGCAGTTCAGCGGCGATCTCGCGTGCGGTGAAGTGGTCGAGTCCGGTGCCTCCCGAGACATCCGACGGTCCGCCTTCCGTGGGCTGGGCAAGCGGGAGCTTCAGTCCGACCCGGAAGTAGGCGTCCATCATCCGGCCGGCCGATGCGACGTCGACGGCGTCAGGCGTCTCGACTCCGTCGGGATGGCCGGAGGGGTCGGAGACCAGATGGGCGGGATCCCCGATCACCTGGGCCCCGGAGGCCGCGAGTCCGGCGATCCATTCATCGGCGTACTCGTTGGCCTGCTCGACGGCCCAACGCGGCAACCGGATCGGCTGGTCGCGTGACATCGCCTCGACGACGGGGCGCAGCTTGAGCTTGCGGGTGTCGCCCGCGGTCGCCATCCAGTCGTCGCGGTCACCGCCCTGCTCGAGGAAGGACACTGCACAGTGGCGCAGCATCTCGGCCTCCGGCATCGGCAGGGACCGGTTGCTCGACGGCGACAGCTCGAGCAGCTCCGGCACACCGAGGAGTCCCTCGAAGGTCCGCAGCAGGCGGGTGTGCTCGGTCGGGTCGAGGATGACGAAGACGACCTTGTCCTCACCGAAGGCGGAACCCCAGTCGGCCAGCACGCGTCGCGGGTTGAGCCGGCGCAGCACCTGACTGGGCTGGTAGCCCTGCCCCCGGCCGCTCGGCGGTTCCTCGTCGAAGCGCACCCGCAGCCATTCGTCGAGGGGCAGCCGCTCGGCGCGACGCAGCCCCTGCTGCCACAGCGAGCTGAGTTGGGGCGCCAGGGCACGGATCGTGCAGACGACGTACGACGGGCCCAACTCCTCGCGCAGGCCGCGGATCCGTTCGGGGACGGCCAACGACAGCGACTCGCTGGACCAGAAGGTCATCCGGGCGGTGGAGGCGCGGAATTCGGCCGCCAGCTCCTGCCATCGGGCGTTCTCCGCGGGCCAGTAGGACCGTACGTCGCCCGCGGCCGTGATCGCGACCTTCCGCTCGTGCGCTCGTCGCGACACGTTGTGGGCGCCGTGAGCCTCCAACGGCACGCGGGCCGCCCACAGCGAGTGCTGCAGCGCGGTGGTGCCGGTCTTCGGCAGCCCGATGTGCAGCAGCCGGGCACCGTCGGGCAGGGCCGGGGCCTGGATCAGGGGTTCGCCCATCAGCGGCCTCCCAACCGTCGTCGAGCCAGCCGTCGTCGAGCGCGGGCGGCCAGCTCCCGGGCGGCGGACGTACGCCGGGAGCCGGCGTCGGCCTCGGCCTCACGGAACTCGGTCACCGCCCGGTGCCGCGACCAGGCGGCCTGCTCGACCGGCCCGGCGAGGTCGCGGTGCTGGTCGAGCGGGTGGACGCCGGTGAGCTTGCTGATGATGCCGACGGCCAGGCCTGCTGCAGCGACCGGATCGATGGCCTCGACCGGGGCGTTCTCGCCGACGGCGGGTGCCAGGGCGCGGTCGGACAGCAGGTCGAGGTCACCGACGACGCGGGCGCCCGACGCGGCGATCCGCTCGGCCATCGCGCCGCCGATCTCGAGCGCTCGGTCGATCGCCCAGTCGGGGGTCAGCAGCCTCTCCGCGGTCGGGTCAGGGGGGACGGCCTGCAGCCCGCGGGCGGCTCCGAATCGGATGAACCGACCGTGGTCGGCGCTGACCCACGGCGGCCGGGTGGTCCGTGCGACGACCTCGCGCATCAGCATGACCTCCGGGTAGGTCAGCGACCGGTTCGCCTTGTCCGCGGGAGGTTCGAGCATGCCGTCGGGCAGGCCGAGCAGGTGCTCGAAGGTGGCCGGGAGGCCGCGCCGGTCCCGGTCATCGACGACGATCACGGTGACCCGGTCGGCACCGACCAGGTCGACCCAGCGCTCGACCAGCCGGTCATGACGGTGCCGTCGCCAGAACGACGGGGTGGTCTCACCGCTCTCGGGGAGACCGCTGTCACCGAGGATCGTGCGCAACCATGCGTCGTACGGCCCGATGGTGATGTTCTGGGTGTATTGCTGCCACTGCGAGCCCAGCAGCCGCACGAGGGGACGGACCGTGATCACGACATGCGTCTGCGGTCCGAGCTCGTCGAGCACGGCCCGCGCACCGTCGTCGGTGGCCTCGCAGTAGACCTCGCTGCTCAGCACCCCGATCCGCGGCCGGGTCTCGCGCATCTCGCCCAGCAGGTCGAACCAGCGCTGCCGGAACAGCTCGAGGTTCTTGCCCGGGGAGACGTGGCCCAACGCGACCGCCATCGCTGCGTCGATCTCGTGGGCCATCTCGCCCGGATAGGCGACGCCGTGCTCGGCGAGCTGTGGCCGCGCGGCCCACAAGGCTCCCTGCATCGCAGTCGTGCCGGTCTTGTAGGGGCCGATGTGGACCAGAGTGGTGCCGTCGGGCAGCGGCTCGACGCCGCTGATGGGGGTGCTGTTCATCGGCGTCCCCCGAGTCGGGCCAGGAGGGCGCGGGCAGGCAGCTCGCCGGCGGGTACGACGCGAGGCCGGTCCGGTGCCAGATCGACGCGTCGCTCGACCAGGCTGAGCATGACCTCCAGCGCCGCGTCGGTCACGACGTCGAGCGGGATGCGGCCGGCCTGGGCGGGCACCGGCCACAACAGCGCGTCACGGGGACCGCTGATGGTGACGTCCTCGGCTTCGAGGTCGGCGAGCGCGGCGCGGCAGGCGTCGCGCAGCTCGCGGGCGTCGGCGGCGCCGATCTCGGCGTCAGCGTCGAGGGCGCGGGTCACGGCCGCGACCGCGTCGCCGGCACCATCAGCCGCGGTCTGCCAGGCCGGCGGCAACAGCACCTCGACCTGGGCGACGACGGCGTCGGCATAGGCGCGCACGACCTCCTGGCCGCGCGGGAAGCTCAGCGCGGGCACCGGGTCGGTCTCGGAACGGGCGGCCGCGGCAGCGACGTCGAACGGCGGCCACCGACGTCCGGCGGCCAGGGTCAGCACCTGGTCGAGGGAGGTGACCACGTCCAGGCAGACGGCCAGATGAACGGGGGCGTCGGCCGACACATGGAGGGCCCGGACCTCGCCCACCCACTCGGCGAGCGCGTCGAGCGTCGGTTCGGCCAGCAGGTCGGTGATCGCGGGCACGACGAGCAGGGTCCGGTCGCCCTCGACTCCTGCGATGACGGCGTCGATCACTGTCTGGTCGGGGTGGTCCTCGTCGTCGCGGACCACGCGCTCGTCCTCCAGCGATGCCCACCACTGCGGCAACGCGAAGGCATTCATGCCCGACCGCGGATCGGGGACGACCAGGCTCATCGGGTCAGGCGCCTCTTGGCACGGCGGGCCAGCTCCCGGGCCAGCTCGCGTCCGCCGTACGACGACAGGTCGCTCGGCCCCGGTCCGGGCTGCGGCTGCTGGGCGGCGGCATGGCGCAGAGCCGTGGAGAAGCCGACGTTCATCAACCGTCCGGCGCTGCCGACGTCGACCGTGGTCGGGACCTCGACCTCCTCGGGCAGCGCGCTGGTGTCGACGAGCAGGTCGTCGAGGTTGCCGACGACCGTCACCCCGGATGCCTCGACAGCGGTGTTCCAGGTGGCGACGTACTCGTTGGCCCTCTCCGCGACCCAGCGCGGAGCGCGGATCGGGTGCGGGGTGGTGGTCGCGGTGTAGTCGCGCAGCGCCTGGCGGCCGACCACGTTCATGACGGCCATCCAGGTCGGGTGGTCGCCGCCGTTGTCGGTCCAGGCCCGGTTGAAGTGGCGCAGCATCTCGGCCTCGGGATAGGGCAGCGACTCGTTGCCCTCCTCGATCGGGGCCAGGACGCCGTCCGGGACACCCATCAGGTGCTCGAAGACCCGCAGGGTGCGGGAGCGATCGGCGGGATCGGGCACGACCAGCGTGATCCGGTCCTCGCCGAAGACCGCCCCCCACTCCTGGACGATGCGGCGCAGGCTGAACCGGTGCAGCGCCGGCATGAAGCGGGTGTAGTCGACCGTGACCCGGCCGTCGAGGGTCACCGCATCGAACTGGTTGGTCGCCCACTCCTCCAGCGACTGCGTGCCGCGGCGGCGCAGCCACTGCTGCCAGTGCGACACCATCAGCGGGCCGAGCGGGCGCAGCGTCACCACGATCCGGGTGTCCGCGCCGAGGCGCTCGGCGAGGTAGGGCAGCCGCGGCGCCTGGGCGACACACAGCGCCTCGCTCGACCAGAACGTGCAGCGGGCCGTGGAGCCGCGGAAGTCCGCCGCGAGCTCGTCCCAGCGGGCGTTCCACTTCGCGTGGCCGGTCCAGTAGTCCTCCAGCCCGCCGGCCGCGAGCTGCGCCACCCGCATCTCGTGCCGGCCCCGGCTGACGTTGTGCACCCCGAGCTCCTCGAGCCGCGGCCGCGCCAGGTCGAGAGCCCCCTGCAGCGCCGTCGTACCGGTCTTGGGCAGGCCGATGTGCAGGAACCGCGAGCCGTCCGGCAGGGCGTCGGGCAGGTCGACTGAACGCATCGCTCGATCCTAGGAGGTGGGGGGCGGGTCGCCGAAGAAGGCTGCTGCCACGCGCTCGGCCGCGTGCCCGTCCATGTAGCGGCTGAACCGCGTGTGGAAGGCGGCCTGCGCGTCGGCGTACCTGCGGGTCAGGGCGTCGATGTCCTTGAGGTGGGCGACGACCTCGTCGGCGGTGTCGACGTGCGGGCCGGGAGCGGTCGGGCCGTAGTCGTAGAGGAAGCCGCGGACCCCGCCGACGTACTGGTCGAGGTCGGGGACCAGGAACACCATCGGCCGCCGGGTGAGGGCGAAGTCGAAGCGCAGCGACGAATAGTCGAGGACGGCCGCGTCGCTGGCGAGGATCAGGTCGTTGATCTCGGGGTACGCCGTGACATCGAGGAAACGGGGCGCGCCGCTGGCCGCGGCGGCGTTGTGGAAGCGGTGTCCGCGCAGCAGCAGCACGTAGTCGGGTCCGAGATCGCGGGCCGCGGCCTCGATGTCGAGGTGGTGGACGGCGTCGGCCGAGCGCCAGTTGGTGGCCTGGTCGTCGCGCCAGGTGGGTGCGTAGAGCACGGCCTTCTGATGCGGCTCGATGCCGAGCCTTCGGCGTGTGTCCTCGCGCACGGCGGCGGCGCGCTCGTCGACGAGGACGTCGTCACGGGGATAGCCCTGGCTGTGGATCGGACCGTCGTAGGCGTACTCGCGGCGGTAGTACTGGTCCATGTCCGGGTCGGGGGTGAGGATCAGGTCCCACTGGCCGCGGGTGCGGTCGAGCTCGAGATCGAGGCGACGGCGCGGATAGCCCTTCGCCTCCCACATCCGCAGGCCCATCGACTTCGACGGATAGCCGTGGAAGGTCTGCAGGAGGCGCTGGCCGGGCCGCTTGCGGAACCACCGCTCCGGGTCGATGTTGAAGCACAGGAACTCGACCGACGACAGCACGTGGTACCACTCCCGGGTCGTCATCACGACCGGGATCGCGCCCTCCGGCACCCACGAATGGCTCGACGTGATGCCCCAGTAGATCGTCAGGTCGGGACGGGTACGACGCAGCTCCTCGTGCAGCGCCAACTGGCTGTCCGTCGCGCTCGCGCCCACATAGGACTGGAAGTAGACGCTGCCCTTCTCCAGCGGCACGTCTGCGCTCTGGTGCCACCCCCACAGCTCGGTCTGCCCGAACGGCACCCGATCCTCCGTCGGCACCGGCGGCAGCAGCTCGACACCCGCGCCACGCGCGGAGTGGACCAGCCGTACGGCGTACTCGGTCGATCGGTGGTGCTCGGGCGCCTCGATGAAGTGACCGATCCGGTCGGCGCCGTGCTCACCCCACAGGGCCGGGCGCGTGCCGGCGCCACTGACGACGTTGATCCAGTACCAGCCGATGGGGAGCGGGCGGGCTCCCAGGCCCCACCGGTCGTCGGTCAGGGTGAAACGGAGCTCGACTCCGCCATCCTCGCCGGTCGTGACGACGGCAGGCACGGTGGCGGCCCCGCGCGCCTCCCCCGCCAACTCCACACGTACGTCGGCCCGCGGGGCGCCCGCCAGCCAGCGGCCTCGCGCCGTGAGCTCCACGCCCCCGCAGTCGATCTCGTCGATGACCAACAGATCCGTGGCCTCGACGAACTCGACGCCGCCGCGGGCGTTGCGGGTGGCGACGACATCACCCTCGCCGACGGCGAGCCACTGGTCGGTGGTGTCGGCGGGCCAGCCGACCGGGACCTCACGACCGTCGGCGAGCACGGCCTCGAGCTGCCAGCCGCGTCCGGACCACGCCGTGGGCAGGGTCATCCGGAAGGAATCGCCCGCCAGAACGGCCTTCTCCACCTGGCCGCCCTGGGAGACCCGGAGGCTCTGTGGCCCCGCTGCGCTCGAGGGAGCGAGGGTCCCGACGACGGTGCGCCCGTCGACGCCCACCGTGGCCAGCCTCGGGCTCACGTCCGGCGACACCCGCAGACCGACGACGTCCGAGCGCGGGGCGAGGGCCACCAGGGCGCCGGCCACGGGCCGCGGCGCCAGATGGTCACGGCCGACGAGGCCCGCCGTACCCTGCTCGTCGGAGAAGGCGACCGCACCGGTGCGGGTCACGCCGTCGACGGCCATGGTGATGTCAAGGGTCCAACTCGCCTCCGGGCTGGCAGCCACGACGTCGGCGACCGGGACCGTGACGCGGACAGCACCCCACGAATAGTCCTGGTGACGTCGGCCGAACTGGTTGGCGCGGAAGTCGCGGAACTGCTCGATCGCGAGCGGGATCCGTCGACCCGCCTCGTCGACGAGGGTGCACGTGAGGTCCGGAGCGGCGGTGAGGTGGACGAAGTCGATCGTCGCGAAGACGGTCAGCCGCAGGCTCGAGGGGTCGTGCCACTCGACCTCGCGCAGGGTGGCGCGGAAGCGGGTCTCGTCCTCGTTCATCTCGAACAGGTCCGCAGGGATGGCGAGGTCGGCATTCGCGTGGTGCGGCAGGAGCGCGAACACCTTGCCGCCGCGGATGACGGTCGGACGGTTGCTGCGCAGGAAGAGCCGCTCGGTCAGGAACTCCTCGAGCTGCTCACGATGGTCGTGCTGCACCAGCCACAGCTTGACCCGGGTCTCGGCGGTGAGACGGGCCCAGACCGTCTCGTCAGCGTCCTCGAGCAGCCAGGCCACCTGGTCGCGCAGGGTCTGCCACTGCCGGTGGTCGGCGCGTTCGACGTCGCCGATGAGCACCTGCACGGAGGTGTCCAGGACTCCCCACAGCCACCACTCCTCGGCCTCCGGGAGCCCGAGCGCCGCAATCAGGTTGCGGGTGCGGGTGCTGGTCGCACGCCAGGCGTCCAGTCCGGAGAGGTGGTCGATGACCGTTCCGACACCGACCCCGTCGCGGCGGTTGGTGGGGATGTAGGTCTCGTCGGTGAGCAGGTCGAAGGCGTCGGCCCGCTGCAACAGGGAGAGGGCGACATCACTGCCGTC
>JASLDK010000091.1 GCA_030145945.1 Nocardioides sp. | reverse complement strand
TTCGGCAACATCGTCAGCGTCTTCAACAACTTCGTCCGCTGGGGCGTGCCGATGATGTACTCCTACTCGATGGTCGACGACCGGTTCGGCCGCTTCGCCCAGTACTACCTCTACAACCCGTTGGCCGACGCGGTGCTTCTGTTCCAGCGAGCGTTCTGGGTCGGCACCGTTCCCAAGGGCCACGAGGCAGTGAAGGCGATGCCCGACCACCTGATCGTCTATGGCTGCATCATCGTGGTGGCCTCAGGGGCTGTCCTCGCTCTCGCCCAGTTCGTCTTCAGCCGGCTCGAGAACAAGATTCCGGAGCGTCTCTGACATGGCCAAGTCGATCGTGGTGGAGAACGCCACCAAGTACTTCACCCTGCGCTACCACCGGACCTTCAAGGAGGTCGCGGTTGCCAAGGCCAAGGGCCGCCAGACCACCGAGACGTTCCGGGCTGTCGATGACGTCTCGTTCACGGTGGAGCGCGGTGAGTCGGTCGGCATCATGGGCCTCAACGGCTCGGGCAAGAGCACGCTGCTCAAGATGATCAACGGCGTGATGAGCCCCGACGAAGGCCGCATTCTCACGCGAGGCCGGATCGCGGGCCTGATCGCCACGGGTGCCGGCTTCCACAACCAGCTCACCGGGCGCGAGAACCTCCAGCTCAACGCCGCGATCCTGGGCATGACCGGGCCGGAGATCAGCCGCAAGTTCGACGACATCGTCGAGTTCGCAGACCTCGGCTCGACCCTTGACGGACCCGTCGGCCACTACTCGTCCGGCCAGAAGGCGCGCCTCGGCTTCGCCATCGCCATCCACGTCGACTCCGACATCTTCCTCGCCGACGAGGTGCTGGCCGTGGGCGACAAGCCGTTCCGGGTCAAGTGCATGAAGAAGATGCGCGAGATCCGCAACAGCGGCGACCGCACGCTCTTCTACGTCAGCCACTCACCGGAGTCGGTGATCAAGATGTGCAACCGGGTCCTGGTCCTCGAGAAGGGCCGCCTGGGCTTCGACGGCGACCCGACCGAGGCCGTGCACTACCTGCGCTACGACGAGGACGACGACCTCGACGACGACTCGCTCGCCAACGACATATAGGCGGGCCTCAGCCCGCCTGCATCCACGAAGCGGCCGCTTCCCCTGGGGGAGCGGCCGCTTCGTCATTTCGGGCTCAGATAACGCCTGACCGAACCGATCTACAAATTTGCATGCGATCGGCGTGTCGAGTGGAAATTACATGATTGTAGTTACTCACGAACTCTTCACAGACTCGTGTGACGCATGTGAAAGTTGCTACTCGTGTGACACCTTCCCCGCACACACGTCTGGAGCAGAGCCATGTCGCCGTACCCCACGGAGATCCCCGTCCACACCCGCCGAGGGCGGTTCGTGACCCTCAGCCAGCAGGCCTTCGCCCTGGCTGTTGTCGTCGCGGTCCTCACGCCCGCAGCGCGCACCGTCACGATGGAGGTGCGTCCGGCCGAGCCGGGCGGCACCGCTGCTCGAGGTGTGTCCCTGCAGGCCGCGAGCACGCCCGTCACCGTTCCGACCGGCGTCGTCGACCCGACCGTCACGCAGTACCCGCTCACCGCCTCGGCGCAGGTCAGTGGACGGGTGACGCTGCGCGGTAGCGCCCGCGCCCTGGCGACGGGTGGCGAGACGGTCACCAGCGACGCGCTGCCCGTCGAGGGCTACGGAACCGTCGGGGTGACCTGGGCGCATGGGGACGACCTCGCCGAGGACGCGATCAAGGTGTCCGTGCGCACGCAGACCAACGGCACGTGGACCGGATGGACCGACGCGGAGTATCACGACGACCACGCGCCGGATCCCGGCAGCGCCGAGGACCAGCAGACCCGTCCCGGCACCGAGGCCGTCCTGGTCGGCGACGTGGACCAGGTCCAGGTCAAGGTGGACACGACGGCGCAGGCCCCCGCAGACATGCAGGTCGCCGTCATCGACCCCGGTACGCCGACGGCGACTGCGCAGGAGCGTCCGTCGCTTGCTTCCGGCGCAGAACAAGCAGCGACCCAGGCCTCGTCGGACGGCGACCTTGCGTTGCAGGCCGCGACGACCGGACCGGCCCAGCCGGCGATCTACTCGCGTGCCCAGTGGGGTGCGCCCGAGGACCCGACGTACAAGCCGAAGTACGGCACGATCAACGCCGGCTTCGTGCACCACACGGTGAACGCCAACGACTACAAGCCCGAGGACGTGCCAGCGATCCTTCGTGGCATCTGGAAGTACCACGTGAAGACGCGTGGTTGGGCGGACATCGGCTACAACTTCCTTGTCGACCGGTTCGGTCGGATCTGGGAGGGACGTGCCGGGGGCATCGACAAGCCCGTGATCGGCGCCCACACGCAGGGTTACAACCAGTACTCGTTCGCGATGTCTGCCATCGGGAACTTCGAGGTGGCTCAGCCCACGCAGGAGATGCTGAACGCCTACGGAGCGCTCTTCGCATGGAAGTTGTCGATCAGCGGGGTGGATCCGGCTTCGATGAGCCAGCAGCTCGGCACGAAGACGTTCGCGGCCATCAACGGTCACCGCGATGCCGGCAAGACGGCCTGCCCGGGCAAGTACCTGTACGCGCAGATCCCGACGATCCGGGCGCTCGCTTCCCAGGCCCAGCAGAGTGCGCTCCTGGGTCGTCTCGAGAACAACTATGTCGGCACCGCGAATCCCGACCTGGTCGTGCGCAACGCGAAGACCGGCCGGTTGCTGCTGCACGACATCGACAGGTCAGGCGGCACCTGGCGGATCACCGCGACGGTGAAGACCAACATCATCGCTCCCTGGGCCAAGCAGATCGTTCGCGCGGGCGACTGGGACAACGACGGAATGAACGACATCCTGGCGACCCGCAAGAGCGACGGTGCGCCGGTGCTGTTCCGCGGGCTCGGAGCAGGAACGTTCGACACGGGCACGGTGCTGCCGGGCTCCTTCGCCGGCGTGAAGATGCTGGCTGCCGTCGGCGACGTCACCGGAGACGGCTTCCCCGACCTCATGGGTCAGCCGAGCGGGGGGCAGATGCAGGTCTACCCGGGACAGGGGATGGCCGGGTTCTCGGCCGCGATCGCAGCGACCGGGCCTGTGCCGGGGAAGAAGTTCGCCCCCGTGGGCCGCTGGACGGGCGACGGCATCCCTGACGCCATCGTGAGCAATGGCACGTCGTTCACGCTCTATCCCGGCATCATGCCGGGGGCGTGGGCGCCTGGGCAGACGATGAAGACCAGCAGCAGCAGCTACAGCTGGGTGGTCGGTCTCGGACCGATGAGCAATGGCACCAACCTGCTCGTCGTCCGCAACAAGAGCAACAAATCGCTCTATGCCCTGCCCAAGCTCAAGACCAAGAAGTTCGGGTCTCCGGTCCTCTTGACCAAGGCCAAGAAGTACAACCTCGCGGGCTGACCCGGAGGCTGGTCCGACTTGGTCGCTCAGGCGGGGAAGCGGGCCGTGGCGTGCTCGGCGAGGGAAGTCGCCTCGAGCATCTGCGGTTCGGCCCGGGCGACCAGGACGAGTGAACCGCCGCACGCGAGCGGTTCACACAGGGTCGCCGGCTCCACGACGGGGTCGGCGACCGAGAGCAGGCGGCCGCTGCCGACCAGACCGGCAGCGGCTGCCTGGCTCCACAACTCTCCCTGCGTCAAGGTCGTGGCGGCCGTCTCGACGGCCATGTCCTCGCTCGCCGGCGGTTCCCAGGGCGTGAAGGCGTCCGGCTGGGACCAGATCTCCACGCCCACATCGAGTACGCCGGCCGGCACCGGCTCTGCGAACCGGACGCCGAGGGGGAGCAGGGCGCACGCGAGGACCGTGAGGTCTGCGTTGCGCGATGCTCGTTCGACCCAGCCGTCCAGGGCGTCAGGACCGCACACCACCGCGACCGGACTGCCGCTCACCCCGAGGTCCTCGGGTCCGCTGGCGACGAGCCCGACATTCCAGGCGGCACCGAGGAAGACGGTCGTCAGCCAGTGCGGCGGCAGGTCGATGACCAGCCGATCGCCTCGCTCGAGGCCCACCTCGTCGACCAGCAGGCCGCTCGCCTTCGCCACCCAGTTCGCCCACGTCGTCGTCGACAACTCGACCCGCTCGCCGCTCGCATGGTCATAGAAGGTGACCAGCGGTCGGCCGGGATCGTTGCGCAACCGATGGGCCAGGACCGCCGGGAAGGTGCTCAGGGTCGTCACGGCAGGAGCCTACGGACGTCGCGGACCGCACGGGCCGTAGGGTGCGGCGCATGCTCGCTGACATCCGCGGCTTCTGGGCCGTCGTCCCCGCTGGCGGTGCCGGCACTCGGCTGTGGCCACTGTCCCGCTCACGGGATCCCAAGTTTCTCCACGACCTGACGGGCGAGGGGAGCTCCCTCCTGCAGCAGACTCGCGATCGACTCGCGCCGCTCGCTGCCGAGCGGCTGATGGTCGTGACCGGCGCCGCCCACCGCGACGCCGTACGCCGTCAGCTCGCGGAGCTGCCCGAGGACGGCATCGTCGCCGAGCCGTCGGCCCGCGACTCGATGGCTGCGATCGGACTGGCTGCTGCGCTGCTGGAGCGTCGCGGTGCCGAGGTGATGGGATCCTTCGCCGCCGACCATGTGATCGCGGAGCCCGAGGAGTTCCGCACGGCGGTGCGCGCTGCCGTCGATGCGGCCCGGGAGGGCTGGCTCGTCACGATCGGGATCAAACCGACCTTCGCCTCGTCGGCGTTCGGCTACATCCGTCAGGGCGGGGCGCTGGAGGGGCATGCGAGCGCGAGGAAGGTGGCCGAGTTCGTGGAGAAGCCGTCGGTGTCCGTCGCCGAGGCGTATCTCGCCACCGGTGACTACCGGTGGAACGCCGGGATGTTCGTGGTGCAGCCGTCGATCCTGCTCGACCTGCTCGCTGAGCAGGACCCGGACTTCGCGGCCACTCTGCGGGCCATCGCTGCCGAACCCGAGCGCCTGTCCGACCTGTGGGAGACGCTGCCGCGCATCGCCATCGACCACGCGGTGGCCGAACCCGCGGCCGCCGCTGGCCGCGTCGCCACCATCCCCGGCAACTTCCGCTGGGATGACGTCGGTGACTTCGACTCACTCGCCGGACTGCTCGGCGACGACTCCACCGTCAGCGTGTTGGGTGAGCAGAGGCTGACCCGACTGATCGACAGCACCGGCATCGTCGTCCCCGGCTCCGGCCGCATGGTGGCGGTGATCGGCCTCGACGACGTGGTCGTCGTCGACACCCCCGATGCCCTCCTCGTCACCACCCGCGCCCGTGCCCAGGAGGTCAAGAGCGTGGTGGCCGCCCTGAAGGAGAGTGGCCGCACCGACCTGGTCTAGACCCGGATCCGGCGCCAACCCGACAGCGACGGCCTAGTACGCGTACGGCTCGGGGGCGTCGGTGAAGGGGTACTTCTTCATGAACGAGTCCAGGGCGGCGCCGCTCACCTCGGAGCAGTACTGCCAGGAGCCGTACTGCTTGCTGGTGTCGGGGTCGACGCGCCAGTGGGTGAACGCGATGTGCTGGCCCTTGGGGAACGCGCCGATCTTCTTCACGTCAGCCTTGGTCCAGGGCGCGACCTTGAACTTCAGCCGCTGGTTGGTGTCGTTGGCGTCCATGATCTTCGCGATCGCGCGCATGGCCGAGATCTGGTCGGACTCGCTGTTGGCGGTCGTGTCGTACCACAGGATCGTGTAGCCGTGCTCGAGGTTGTGCACCAGTGCCTCGAGCTCGGGGCGTGAGTCCTCGGAGTAGAAGCGGTCGCCGATGGGGGTCGGCGCGACGCCGGCGACGTTCCAGTGGGCGCCGAAGGCGGGCGGGGCGTCCTTGTAGTCGACCTTCTGGCCCTCGGGGACGTGCTCCTGGTTGCCGGTGGCTTCCTTCTCGGTGATGTCGCCACACACGCCGGCCTTGGCGCCGATCTCGCTGACGCTCTTGCCCTTCCACTTCTGGTCGTTCACGGTGTCGCGGATCTTGGGGTAGAGCGCGGCACCGACGATCACCAGCGCGACGAGGATGCAGACACCGACGATCGCCATGCCCTGGCGTTGGTCGGCGCGCTTCTGCTTCCGCCTCATGTCATCGATGAGTTGGCGGCGCTCCGACTTCTCGGACTTGCTGGACTTGGCCACGGTGCGGGTTACCTCGTCTGGTGTGGTCTTGGCGGCGAACGCCGAGAGTCTACGGAGTCAGCGGTCGAAACCGCAGGTCGGTGTCGGGATCTGCTCCTGGGAGCGTGACGGGCCGGTCCTCGGTGCTCCGCTCCCAGCCGTGGGCGAAGGCAACGATGTCCGCGGCTGCGGTGCGTTCGGAGTCCGTGCGTACGACGTCGCCAGCGGTGGCGCGTACGGTGATCCCGGCCCGGGCGAACGCGTCGGTCAGGTCCTCGGCGGGGACGGGGCTGCCGAACGGGGCCCGGCCGGCGGGGCGTGCGGCGACCGCCTGGATCACGGCCTCGCGGGCGCCGTACCCGAACAGGTCTGCTCCATCCTCGCGGATCAGCGCCCGGGCGCCGGGACCGTCCTCGCCGGCCGGCAGGACCAGGTCGCCCCGGCCGCGCAGGACGCCGCAGGGACGGGCACCGAGCTTCCCCTGCGCGAGCTCGACGGCCGAGGCGATCTCGTCGGCGACCGCGGGGGCGGTGACGGCGAGTTCGTTGCCGTGGGCATCGACGCGTCCGGCGAAGGACTCGAGGACGAGCAGGCCGGCCGCGCCGATGGCGATGTCGGTCTGGCCCTCGCGCCAGGCGCGCCCGGCGGTGTCGGTGATCACGACGCCGACGTTGACGCCGATCCGTCGCTGGACGGCGGCGCGCAGGCGACGCGCGGAGGCGTCGGGGGCCTCGGGCAGCAGGACCACGGATCCGCGGGTGACGTTGGAGGCGTCGATTCCCGCAGCGGCCATGGTGAGTCCGAGCAGATTGCGCACGATCCGGGTCATTCCCCGGCGAGCGACCAGACGGACGGTCTGCGCATCGATCCAGCTCTCGCGGTCCCCGTCGACGACGCGGCCCTCGGCCTTGCTCACCACCTTGCTGGTCACGACGAGGATGTCCCCGTCGTGAAGCGCGTCCGGGCCCAGCGCCGCGAGGAGGACGGCAGCGAGGTCGTCGCCTGCGCGAACCTCGGGCACGCCGTCGGGAGCGACGATGCTGATCGCGGGGGACATCAGCGACCGCGCACGAGTTCGATGGCTGCTGCGGCCATCGCCGCGGTGGCATCGTGGTCGGTCATCATCAGCGGAACGGCGGCGGTGGCGATCCCGGCGGTTTCGAGTCGCTCGACCTGCGCGGCGTCGCGCTCGTCGATGAGCCAACCGTCGAGGACTCCTCCGGCGGAGCGTGCGCCGTAGTTGAGCCCGACACCTGCGGCACTGACCTCGACCCCGATGGAGGTCAGCATCTGCTGTGCCATGCCACGCACGTGGGTGTCGCCGACGATCGGGGACAGGCCGACCACCTGGGCGTCGGTCGCCCGAACGGCGTCACGGATGCCGGGGACGCCCAGGATGGTGCCGACCGAGACGACCGGGTTGGACGGCGGCAGGATGACGAGATCGGCGTCGGTGATCGCGCCGATGACGCCAGGGGCCGGCGTGGAGGCGTCGAGACCGACGAAGACGACCTGCTCGGCCGGCACCTCGGCTCGCAGGCGCACCCAGTACTCCTGGAAGTGCACCACCCGGCGTCCGCTCGCGCTTGCGGGATCGGACACCGCGACGTGCGTCTCCACGCGGTCATCCGTCATCGGCAGCAGGCTCAGCGAGTCGCCGTACTTCGGTGTCAGCCAGCGCCGGCACAGGGCGGCGGTGACGTCGGACAGCGGGTAGCCGGCATCGAGCATCTGGGTGCGGACGAGGTGGGTCGCGATGTCGCGATCTCCGAGCCCGAACCACGTGGGCTCCACGCCGTACGCCGCCAACTCGTCCTTCGCGCTCCACGTCTCCTCGCGCCGTCCCCAGCCGCGGTCGAGGTCGATGCCGTCGCCGAGGGTGTACATCACGGTGTCGAGGTCGGGACAGACCTTGAGGCCGTGGATCCACCAGTCGTCGGCGTTGTTGGCGATCACGTTCACGTGGGCGTCCGTGGCCACACCCGGTAGGGTTCCGGAGGCGATGCCGTGGAGCAGGCCCTGCAGGAACCGGGCTCCGCCCATGCCGCCCGACAGGACGGTCAGGTTCCGCACGGGTCGACCGATGGGGCCATCGACGGCTGCGTCAGGTGTCGAATCCACGAGGCACAACTGTGCCCTGCTGCTCGACGATCCCGTGCACGGGGGGACGTATAGCAGATTCGACCTTGACTGTTTGGTTGTGACACGTATGTAATTCCAGTGGTGTCGTTCGGGACACCGGGTCGAACTCAAAGGGGCGAAATCGTGAGGGAACTCTTCCTGGTCGAAGCAGAATCCGAGGAGCTGGGGTGGCAGGAGCGCGCGTTGTGCGCGCAGACCGACCCCGAGGCGTTCTTCCCTGAGAAGGGGGGATCGACGCGCGAGGCCAAGAAGGTCTGCCAGACCTGCGAGGTGCGCGTCGAGTGCCTGGAGGCAGCGCTCGGCAATGACGAGCGGTTCGGGATCTGGGGTGGTATGTCGGAGCGCGAGCGCCGCAAGCTGAAGAAGCAGGCCGTCTGAGGCCACGCTCACCCACCTGTTCGCCGACCGATTCGAACTGACGGTTCGCCCCCTTCGGGCCGTCAGGATTAGGGTCTGACGTCGTGTCGCAACAACCCGAGGTGGCTGTCCTCCTGGTCAGTCACGACGGCAGCTCCTGGCTGCCGGCGGTCCTCGACGGCCTGCTTGCACAGACCGCGCCCCCCACACAGGTCGTGGCCGTCGACACCGGCAGCAAGGACGGCAGCGCCGAGCTGATCCGCGCCGCTCTCGAGCCACACTTCCCTCTGCGCACACGTTCCCTGCGCGGCGACACCGGCTTCCCCGAGGCCGTGGCCGACGCTCTGGTCACCCTTGCCGAGGCCGGCGCGCAACCCGAATGGGTGTGGATCCTCCACGACGACGCCAACCCGGCACCGGATGCGCTCGCCGCGCTGCTCGCCGCGTCAGCCGCACGCCCCGAGGCGGACATCCTCGGCCCCAAGTTGCGCGAATGGCCGTCCCTGCGGCGCCTGCTCGAGCTGGGCGTCACGATCAGCGGGACCGGGCGCCGGGAGACGGGGCTCGAGCGCGGTGAGTACGACCAGGGCCAGCACGATGAGGTTCGCGAGGTGCTCGCGGTCAACTCCGCCGGCATGCTGATCCGGCGTACCGTCCTGGAGGATCTGGGCGGCTTCGACACTGCACTGCCGATCTTCGGCAACGACATCGACCTCGGGTGGAGGGCGGCCGCCGCGGGGCACACGACGCTGATCGTGCCGAGCGCGGTCGTCTTCCATGCCGAGGCCGCCCACCGGGGTGTGCGACGTACGCCGCTGACCGGGCGACACACGCACTTCCAGGAACGCCGGGCGGCTCTTCTGACACTGCTGGCCAATGGCCGAGGCGCGACCCTGCCGCTGCAGTTTTTCCGGCTCGTCCTCGGATCACTGGTCCGCATGCTCGGGCTATTGGGCGTGCGCGCGGTCGGTGAGGCGCTCGACGAGCTCGCGGCGCTGATCTCCGTGGTCCGCCACCCGGGCCAGGTCGTGGCCGCGCGGCGCCGCCGGCGGGCTGCGGCGACCGGGCCGGTCGACCGGGCTCGGGTACGCC
>JASLDK010000037.1 GCA_030145945.1 Nocardioides sp. | reverse complement strand
TCCATGGCTCGCGCCGGGCTCCAGCACGACGAGATCGTCGCCCGAGTTGAACGCGTCCGGGGGAGCGGTCATCGGCTCGACCGCAATGCTCACTCGTGGAGTGGGGGTGTCGTCACCGGTATAGACCTGCAGCCAGCGGTGGTTCTCGTCGACCCACAGGCACACGCCCGCGTCGCCGGACCGTAGGGTCACGCTCGCCCGGCCGTCCACGTCGCGGGCCAGGTCGGTCAGCGCATGGTTGAGCACGGTGCTCGCCAGCGGCGAGGTGATGAGCCCGTCGGCCGATGCCCGGCCGGTGGGCAACAGGCGTTCCGGGTCCACCTCCAGCACAGTCCCGGCTGAAAGCTCGATGGTCCAGTCGTCGCACGGCCCCGGCCCGGCCACCAAGTAGGGGTGCGCGCCTGACGCGTACGGCGCCGCCGTCCGCGCCACATTGGTGGCCGCCTGCGTGACGGTCAGTCCGTCCGCGTCCAGCGCATAGGTCGTCCTCAGCACCAGCGCCCACGGATATCCCGTCTGCGCGGGCAGGAAGTAGGCGAGCTCGACCCGATCGTCGGTCGCCGAGACCAGCGTCCACGACACCCAGCGGACCAGTCCGTGCGACGCGTTCGACCGCTTCGGCTCGGTCAGCGCGAGTTGCTGCGTGCTCCCGCCGAACTCGTAGCGCCCGTCGCGGATCCGGTTGGGCCACGGCACCAGCAGCTGCCCGCGCCCACCGGACGGCATGGCGTCCTCCGCGAACCCGTCGATGAGATCGCGGCCCTCGAAACTCAGGGAGCGCAGCGCACCGCTGCCCTGGGTGATGACGGCGCGATAGCCGTGGGAGGAGAGGACGTACTGCTCACCGGTGGGTGCGGTCACGCCATCAACCCTAGGTGCGGACGAGGACGTCGGCCCGTTCCCGCGTCCGTTCACGCGCATGCAGCACTTCCTCGTCGGCCAGCCACGTCTCCCAGAACGGACGCATCTGCTCGCCGTCGCGCTCCAACCACCGCGCCAACCGGATCTCGAGGTCCGCCTCGACCCACACCGTCAACGTGGTGAGGGGGGCGTACGCCGCAGCGGCACTGCCCACGCCCTCGAGCACGATCAGCGGCGCGGGATCGACCGTGAGGGTCTCCGCCCACCCGTCGGCGTACCAGTCCCAACGGCGCCACTGCCCCGGCCGTCCCGAAGCCAACGGACGCAGCAGGGCCTCAACGGATGCGCCCAGGCCGGGCAGCCCGCGCCAACCTTCGAGCATCTCGTCGGTGCCCAGCACGACTGCCTCGGGCGCGAGATCAGCCAACCCCCGGGCCAGCGTCGTCTTGCCGGATCCCGCGAGACCGTCGATGCAGATCAATCGACCGTCACCGAGGGTTGGTGGGAGCGCCCGTGCGCGAGCGAGCAGGTCAGAAGGCGAGACCATGACCCCGGTACGACGGCACCGCGTCCACGAATCGATCGCCCTGCGCGAGCAGAACGGTGGTGCCGTGCTCGAACAGCTCTCCCGACTTCGCATGGCGGAACCACACCAGGTCGCCGATCGCGAGTCGTCCGGCGTTCGTGCCGACCAACGGTGTCTGCACCTCGCCCGCACCCTCGAGGCCGGTCAGGCTCAGGCCTGCCGGGGCCCACGGGGTCGGGGCCCGATCGGCGCCGGTCGGGCCCGATGCGATCAGGCCGCCGCCGTGCACGGTGGCGACGTCGGCGGAAGGCCGGCGGGTCACCGGCAGCCCGAAGAAGGCTGCGGGCGTGGGGGAGAAGACCTCGTAGTGGTCGAACAGGGTGGGGCCCAGCAATCCCGAGCCGGCCGTCAGCTCCGTGACGCGCGGATCTGCTGCCGACGACTCCAGGGATCCGGATCCACCGGCATTCCAGAACTCGATGCCGGGGAAGTCGTGATCCCCCTTCAGGCCGTCGAGCGCCTCGCCGATCGCCGTACGACGGGTCTCGAGCTGGGCCACCGACAACTGCTTGATCTTGCGCACGATGGCCGACTTGGCCTTCTGGCGGGGCACGGCGTCGGGTACGCCGGCGACCTGGCCCTCGTAGGTCATCACGCCGACCAGTTGGAATCCCGGACGCTCGATGACCGTGCGGGCGAGCCCGGCGACCGCCCCGACGTCGTGGAGCGGAGAGCGCTTCGGACCGACCGCCTGCCCTCCCCAGTGCAGGCCGGCGTCGATGTCGATCGCGACCCGCACGGGCACCGCGGTCGATGCCCGCAGACTGTCGACCAGGTCGAGGTGGGCGACATCGTCAACCATGATCGTGATCCGTGACGCCGCCCGCGGCGACGCGACCAGAGCGCCGAGCGCCGCCCGGTCCACGCTCGGGTAGGCGACCACGATGTCGTCGCAGACGTCGTTCTCAGCGAGCCACAGTGCCTCGGCGAGCGTGTAGGACAGCACGCCCTGGAACCCGTCCGCGGCGAGTGCCCGCTCGATCAGTGCCGGGACCCGGATCGACTTCGACGCCACCCGGATCGGCGTACCCCCGGCACGGCGGGCCAGATCGGCCGCATTGGCGTCGAAGGCATCGAGGTCGACGACGAAGACCGGCGTGGACAGGGGCTCGGGCCAGGCCCGGACCGCGTCGGCGAGCCGAGCGGCCAACCGGTTGCGGGTGAGCGACGAGTGGTGCTGCATCCGCTCATCGTTCCACGGATGGGATCATCGGTTCGTGAACGCACCGCCGAACAAACGTCCTGACGCCCGCCGCCTGCAGGGCTCGGAGTACGTCGACGACCGCGGTGCCGCCGACCCGGCGCTCGCCCACGCCCTCCAGCGCTACGACGACGGGGACGCGGCGTACCCCGAGGTGATCGCGGCGCTGGCGCCCGCCCGTCTGCTGGTTCCCGTGGTCGCCATCCTCGGTGAGGCCGAGATCGGCGCGGACGGCCTGGCTCGGGACAAGTCGAGCGACATGGCGGCGGTCCTGCTCACCGGCGCTGACGGCCGCCTGGCGCTGCTGGCGTTCTCCGACACCGAGGCACTCCAGGCGTGGGATCCCGATGCGCGTCCCGTGCCGGTGGCCGCGCACCTTGCCGCTGCGACGGCGGTGCAGGAGGGCGCGCATGCCCTGGTCGTCGATGTCGCCGGGCCGCATCCCTTCGTGCTGGCCGACGACGACCTGCACCGGGTCGCCGCGCAGTGGAGGCCCGTCCAACTCGACGACGGTGGCTGGGGTTGGCTCGGCTCCGAGATTCCCGTGGCTGAGGATTAGGGTGACGGGGAACAAACCCGTTAGCATCGCGTGTTGACCGATTCGTCAGGACTCTCGCAAGAGTTGGCCTGACGGATCCACAAGCGGGGACCAGCACCATCGTCTCCCACCCGCAACGGCCGCCAGGTCGTCGGGTCCGGTCCATGGAGAGCCCTGCCGGGCACGTCTCACGACGAGTCCGGGGCAACGGGGCTCGTGACTGGCTTCCGCTTGGACAAGCGGGAGCCTTTTCTCATTTGGACCCACGGGTGCGGATGACAGACCTCCCGACAGAGACGAATTTGGAGGACACATCAGCACCGAGCTGCGCATCAACGACCGGATCCGGGTTCCCGAGGTCCGGCTCGTGGGACCCAACGGCGAGACCGTCGGCATCGTCCCCACCGACCAGGCCCTCAAGCTCGCGCAGGAGGCCGACCTGGATCTGGTGGAGATCGCGCCGATGGGCAAGCCCCCCGTCTGCAAGCTCATGGACTACGGGAAGTTCAAGTACGAGAACGCCCAGAAGGCCCGTGAGGCACGACGGAACCAGACCAACGTCATCATCAAGGAGATGAAGCTCCGGCCGAAGATCGACGCGCACGACTACGAGACCAAGAAGGGTCACGTCGTTCGCTTCCTCAAGGCCGGCGACAAGGTCAAGATCACCATCATGTTCCGCGGTCGCGAGCAGCACCGCCCTGAGCTCGGCTACCGCCTGCTGCAGAAGCTGGCGGAGGACGTGCAGGAGCTGGGCTTCATCGAGTCCAACCCCAAGCAGGACGGCCGCAACATGGTCATGGTCCTGGGTCCGCACAAGAAGAAGGCCGAGGCCAAGCTCGAGGTGAAGGCCGCCAAGGTGGAGGCCGCCGCCGAGCGCGCCGCCGAGCAGGCTGCCGAGCACGCCGAGCGGACCTCGGTTCAGCCCTCGACCGTCAAGAAGGCCAAGCGCGCCAACGAGGCGCTCGACCCCGACATCGACCTGTAAGACGAACGAAGACACAGAGCGGACAGATCAGATGCCCAAGAACAAGACGCACTCCGGCGCCAGCAAGCGGTTCAAGGTGACCGGCAGCGGCAAGATCCTTCGCGAGAAGGCCGGCAAGCGCCACAACCTCGAGAAGAAGGCCTCCAAGGTCACCCGTCGCCTCACCGGCACGGTCGAGGTTGCCAAGAACGACGTCCCGCGCGCGAAGAAGATGCTCGGTCTCTGACCGACCTTCCGCCCCGCCTGAACCACAGCACCAAGGAGTAAGAAGATGGCACGCGTCAAGCGCGCAGTGAACGCGGCGAAGAAGCGTCGTACCACCCTCGAGCGGGCCAGCGGCTACCGCGGCCAGCGCTCGCGCCTTTACCGCAAGGCGAAGGAGCAGGTCACCCACTCGCTGGTCTACAGCTACAACGACCGCAAGAAGAACAAGGGCAACTTCCGTCGCCTGTGGATCCAGCGCATCAACGCGGCTGCCCGCGCCGAGGGTCTGACCTACAACCGCTTCATCCAGGGCCTCAACCTGGCTGGCATCGAGGTCGACCGCAAGATCCTTGCCGACCTCGCCGTCAACGACCCGGCCGCGTTCTCCGCGATCGTGGCGCAGGCCAAGGCCGCGCTGCCTGAGGACGTCAACGCGCCCAAGGTCTCTGCCTGATTCGAGGCCTGAACCCATGGTTCCGCTGACTGCTGGCAACACCAGGGTCAAGGAAGCACGGAAACTTCACCGCCGTCCGGAGCGATCCGGGCGGCGGTGTTTCCTTGCTGACGGCCCCAAGGCCGTCGAGGGCGCTCTGGCGTCCGGAGTCGTCGTCGAGCTCTTCGCGACCCTCGAGGCATCCGTCCAGTACGCCGACCTGCTCGGTGACGCTGCGGTGACCTTGGTCGATGACCGCGCGATGAGCGGCCTCAGCGACAGCGTCAGTCCGGCCGGCCTGGTTGCCGTGTGCCGCTTCCTGTCGGACGTCGAGGAGGTCGGCCTGCGACCGTCACGAGGTGACCGCCTCGTCTCGATCTGTGCGGACGTCCGCGATCCCGGCAATGCGGGCACGGTGATCCGCACCAGCGACGCAGCCGGCGCGGACGCTGTCGTGCTCACCGGTGACTCGGTCGATCCCTACAACCCGAAGACGGTCCGGGCCACGGTCGGAAGTCTGTTCCACCTCCCGGTCGTCCTCGAGCGCGACCCTGCTGTCGCCGTACGCCAGGCGCAGGCCGCCGGTCTCACCGTCCTCGCTGCCGACGGCGGGGGAGAGGTCGACCTGTTCGAAGCAGAGGACCTGCTCCGCCAGCCGACGGCCTGGTTGTTCGGCAACGAGGCTTGGGGCCTTCCCGAGGAACTGGCAGCGCTCGCCGACCATCGAGTCAGCATCCCGATCCTCGGTCGCGCCGAGTCCCTCAATCTCGCCACGGCCGCGGCCGTGTGTCTCTACGCCAGTGCGCGGGCCATGATGGAGCGGTGAACTCGCCCCTCGACCTGCTGGCCGACGGCGTCGTCGTCGCCGACGCCGCCGGACGGGTTTCCGCGATCAACACCGTCGCCGCGCGGATGCTGGGGTTGTCCGCCCCCGGCGATGGGATCGGTGCCGCCCTGGCCGACGTACTCGCCCTGACCGACCACGACGCCCGCACCTGGACCGAGGAGAACCAGCCGTACGCCGGCCTCTCCACCCGCACGGGTGTCCCGGAGCAGGCGTGGCTCCTGCCTGACGGCACCGAGGTTCTCGTCGTCGCTCGGCTGCATCGCGAACCCGCGACCGGTCCGGTGACCTCGGTGGCCGTCAGTCTGCGCTCCGGTCGCGGTCGGGCACGACTGGACCGGGACCGATCCGACCTGGTCGCCACCCTTGCCCACGAGTTGCGTTCGCCACTCACCGGGGTGAAGGGCTTCGTCCAGGCGTTGTTGAACCGGTGGGACAAGCTCACCGACGAGCAGAAGCGGCTGATGCTGACGACCGCCAGCGCCGATGCGGACCGGCTGAGCCGACTGATCACCGAGCTCCTCGATGTTGCCCGGATCGACACCGGACGTCTCCAGCTCCACCGACGCCCGACCGATCTCGGCCGCCAGGCGGTTCGGGTCCACGACTCGATCGCCGTGGCCACGGCGACGCCGATCGAGCTCGCGATCGAGGACGACCTGCCGAACATCGACGCCGACCCCGACAAGGTTCTCCAGGTGGTCACCAACCTGGCGGAGAACGCTGTCCGCCACGGCCGCGGCACGGTCCGGCTGCGTGTCGAACGCCTGCCCGACGACCCGACCCACCTCGCCCTTGTCGTCTCCGACGAGGGCGACGGCATTCCGGACGAGCTGCGTCAGCGAGTCTTCACCAAGTTCTGGACCGGGGGAGCTGCAGGAGGTTCGGGTCTCGGTCTCTACATCGTTCGCGGTCTCGTTCGAGCCCACGGGGGCACGGTCACCATCGGCGACCGTGACGGCGGCGGCGCCGAGGTCGTCACCCTCTGGCCGGTCGTCCCGGACCCGGCACAATGACCGGGTGACACTCTCGGATCCGGCGGCCGACATCCTGCGCACCTACCTGGCACGGGCACGTGAAGCCATCGTGTGGAAGCTCGAAGGCTTGCCCGAGCGGGAGCTTCGGCTTCCCCGTACGCCGACCGGCACCACCTTGCTCGGCATCGTGCTGCACTGCGCCAACATCGAGATCGGCTACTTCGGCCCCACCTTCGGTCGGGTCTGGCCCGAGCCGCACCATCCAGCACTCATCCCCGAGGACGCCTACGAGACCGACCCGCAGGCTGACTGGACCGTCCCGGCGAC
>JASLDK010000433.1 GCA_030145945.1 Nocardioides sp. | reverse complement strand
CAAGGCCCGTGCTCCGCGGATCGCTGTCGTGCGGGAGGCCGTGGGGGAGTCGGCGTACGCCGCCGGCCACTATGCGGAGGCGCTCTCCGAGCTGCGGGCCGCCAAGCGGATGAACGGCGCGACGGCGTATCTCCCGATCATGGCTGATTGCCACCGGGCGATGGGCAACCCGACTCGTGCGCTCGAGCTGGCGAAGAGCCCGTCGGTGGCGAAGTTCGTGCCGGCGGCCAAGGCCGAGATGACGTTGGTGGAGGCCGGCGCTCGACGTGACCTGGGCCAGATCGACGCTGCCTTGCGCACCCTCGAGGTCTCGCCGCTGACGACGAAGACCCGTGAGCCGTGGGTGGTGCGCCTGCGCTATGCGTACGCCGACACGCTGGAGGAGGCCGGACGTCTCAACGAGGCGCTGACCTGGTTCCACCGGACGAACGCCATCGACGCGGAGGAGATGACGGACGCCGCTGCGCGGGCCGAGTCCCTCGAGAAGCGGGTCGAACGCGACTGACCGGCGTCACGGTTGCCGGTCAGCCGCGACCGGCAACCGTGACGATCGCCTGTCGGTTGCCCGCTGGTTGGGTGTCCCACCGGAGGTCTTCGCGATAGGCGATCTTGAGCCTGTTGATCACGGCCAAGGTTGCCTGTGCTGCCTCGACCTTGAGGATGATGGAGTCGCCTGCGCTCAGACGCTGGCCTTCGGGGTTGACGAGGTCCGAGCAGAACTGTGCGGGTTGAGTCGTGACGCCGACCGTCCCGTGACGGCACAGCAGGGGAGTCACGTCGATCTTCGCGTTGCTGGTCGTGTGGACCTTGACACCGGAGACCCGGACGGTGCGGCCGAAGCTGTCGGGCACGGCGAACATTCCGACGTAGAACGGTGCGCCCGCAACGCCTCCTGCACTGACGACCTTGTCCGAGATCGGAAGCTTCTCAGGTGTGAGGGCATACCAGACAGTCCATGCGGTCGCGAGGACCAGAGCCAGGGCCAGGGCGATGCGACGAGAACGCCGGGACTGGAACGTCAGTCGCGGTTCACGGGACAGACCGAGTCCGTCGTCGGCCTGTCGCGGCGTGGCCTCGGCCCGCCGCCGTCCCGGAGCAGGAGCCGCCTCGGGCACGTATTCCCCCTCAGTCATGGCCGAAGCGTAGGACACCGGTACGGCTCGCCGTCGTACCTGCCAAGATCCGGGGCATGACGTTTCCTGCGCCCCGGATCCCCGAACAGCCGAAGCGCCCCACTCTCGAGGGCAGTGTGGCGGTGCGTGACGGTCGGCGAATCAGCTTCGCGGAGTTCGGCGCCCGGCGTGGACCGGCGATCGTGTGGATGCATGGGACTCCGGGTGCTCGACGCCAGATCCCCGTCGATGCTCGTGTCCACGCCGAAGAGGTGGGCGCTCGAATCATCGGGATCGACCGACCGGGCATCGGTTCGTCCACGCCGCACCTCTACGACAACATCCTGGACTGGACCGAGGATCTGCGGCTGCTGTTGGACGCGTTGGGCGTCGACGACGTTCGGGTCATCGGGCTGTCCGGCGGCGGGCCCTATGCCTTGGCGGCAGGCGCGGCGCTGCCTGACAGGGTGCGCGGCGTCGGAGTGCTCGGGGGAGTCGCACCCACCCGAGGACCGGATGCTGCGGAGGGTGGCATCATCCAGCTCGCCGTGCATGCAGCGCCGTTGCTGGCCGTCTCGCGGGTCCCGCTGGGGGTGGCCCTGACGGGCGCGATCCGCACGGTCAAGCCGCTCGCCGGCCCTGCCCTGGACCTCTACGCCGCCGTGCAGCCCGCCGGGGACAAGAACCTGCTGGGGCGCCCGGAGTTCAAGGCGATGTTCCTGGACGATCTCCTGAACGGCAGCCGGTTCCAGACCTCGGCTCCGCTCGCGGACCTGGTCCTGTTCACTCGCCCTTGGGGATTCGACCTCGCCGACGTGCAGGTGCCGGTCCGTTGGTGGCACGGCGACGACGACCACATCGTGCCCTTCCGTCATGGCCAACACTGCGTGGACCGACTTCCGAACGCCACCATGACGACCATCGACGGGGAGTCTCACCTGGGCGGGTTGGGCATCGCGGTCGGTGTGGTGGACGAGTTGCTTGGTCTGGGTGATTGATCGCCTCCGGGCCGACGGTGAGACACGTGGGTGCCAAGGCTGGAATCACGGCGTCCCATGGGCCACAATGGGCTACACAACCGAACATGCGTCACTCAGGAACTGGAGTCCGCAGATCCGAGACGACAAGACACCTCTGGAGAGACCGCTGGGGAAGGCGCATCTCGCGTCGGAGGTAGGGAGTTAGTCGAGGAGATCGTGGTGTCCGCAAGCTTGAGTGCAGCCAGGGGCGTTTTCTACGTCCACTCCGCGCCGTCCGCGCTGTGCCCGCACATCGAGTGGGCCGTGGGTGGCGTCATTGGCGCGCCCGTGAATCCCGAGTGGACGCCGCAGCCGGCGCAGTCGGGGACCTACCGTTGCGAGTTCTCGTGGACTGGGAAGGTCGGTGCTGCTGCCGAGATGGCCTCCGCGCTCCGTGGCTGGAACCATCTGCGGTTCGAGGTGACCGAGGAACCGACGTCCTCCACCGAAGGCGCCCGGTTCTCCTACACCCCCGACCTCGGCGTCTTCCACGCGGTGATGGGCCTCCATGGCGACATCATGATCCCGGAGGACCGCCTCAAGGCCTCGGTCGTGCGCGCCGCGCTCGGTGAGGTCACGCTCGAGAACGAGATCGACAAGCTGCTCGGCAAGCCGTGGGACGACGAGTTGGAGACCTTCCGGCACGCCGGCGAGGGCGCACCCGTGCGCTGGCTCCACCAGGTCGTCTGACCTGCGCACCAGACAAGTCAACGCAGCAGAGCCCCGATACGCCAAGCGGATCGGGGCTCTCCTGCGTTGAGGGCGGGGTCACCGGTCGGGAGGTGTGCCGGTGACCCCTGCTGGGGGAGTCAGCTCGGAGGGAGGCTCGTCAGCTCGGCGAGCCGAAGACCACGGCGACATTGGCGCCACCGAAGCCGAACGAGTTGTTGATCGCAGCGATCGTCCCCGCCGGCAGGTCGCGAGGGGTGGTCGCGACGTCGAGTTCGACGCGTTCGTCCTGGTTGTCGAGGTTGATGGTCGGCGGAGCGATGCGGTGATGCAGCGCCAGGACGGTCGCGACGGCCTCGAGGGCGCCGGCCCCTCCCAGGAGATGGCCCGTCATCGACTTGGTCGCGGACACGATGAGGTCGCTGGCTGCAGCGCCGAGGACGGCGTGCAGCATCAAGGACTCGGCGACATCGCCCTGTGGTGTCGAGGTGGCGTGAGCGTTCACGTGGACGACGTCGGTCGGCGCGATGCCTGCTTCCCGCACGGCAGCGCGCAGTGCCCGGGTGCCGCCGCGTCCCTCCGGGTCGGGCTGGGCGATGTCGTGGGCGTCGGCGGTGATGCCGGTGCCCAGGACCTCGGCATAGATGCGCGCCCCGCGAGCCTGGGCATGCTCAAGGGACTCGAGGACCAGGGCACCGGCCCCTTCGCCGAGAACGAAGCCGTCGCGCGCCACGTCGAAGGGGCGAGAGACCGTCGTGGGGTCGCCCGGGTTCTTCGACAGCGCCATCATGTTGGCGAAGGCGGCCATCGGCAGCGGATGGATGGCCGCCTCGGTGCCGCCGGCGATGGCCACGTCGACGCGCCCGAGACGGATCTGGTCGGCCGCCAGCGAGACGGCCTCGTTGCCCGAGGCGCAGGCGGAGACGGGCGTGTTGACCGGGCCGCGGGCGCCGAGCTTGAGGCTGACCGTGGCGGCCGGTGCGTTGGCCATCAACATGGGCACCGCGATGGGCGAGACGCGGCGCGGTCCCTTCTCGAGAAGCACTTCGTGGTTGGACAACAGCGTGTGCACGCCGCCGATGCCCGAGGCGAAGGCGACGCCGAAGCGTTCGCCGTCGAGCTCGCCGGCTTCCTTGACTGCATCGAGCCCGGAGTCCGCCCACGCCTCGAGCGCCGCCACGAGGGCGAACTGTGAGGAGCGGTCGAGGCGCCGGGCGACGACGCGGTCGAGGATGTCGGTCGGCTCGACGGCGACGGGAGCGCCGATCCGCACGGGAAGACCATTCGCCAGGTCGCCGAGGTCGCGAACCCCCGAACGGCCGGCCACGAGGCCCTCCCAGGTGCTGGCGACATCGCCGCCGAGCGGGTTGGTGGTGCCCAGGCCGGTCACGACGACACGAGTGCGGGACATGACTGTCGGTCTCCTAGAGGTGGATGGTCGTCGGCTGCTGACAGCCGATCGCCGCTCGATTGGTCAGGCGGGGAGGTTGTTCTCGATGTAGGAGACGGCGTCGCCGACGGTCTTGAGGTTCTTGACCTCGTCGTCCGGGATGGTCACGCCGAACTTCTCCTCGGCCTCGACGACGACCTCGACCATGGAGAGCGAGTCGACGTCCAGGTCGTCGCTGAACGACTTGTCCAGCTGCACGGAGTCGGCCGGGATGCCGGCGACCTCGTTGACGATGTCGGCAAGGGCGGCGCGGATCTCTTCGGTGCTCATAACAGATTCTCCCGTTTGTTGGTGAGTGGTGCTGGGTGGTGCAGATTCGTGGGGTCGTCGTCAGGGGACGACGACGACCTGGGCGGCATAGGACAATCCGGCGCCGAAGGCGATCAGCAACGCGGTGTCGCCTGATGTCGCATCTCCGTCATCGATCATCCGACGCAGCGCCATCGGGACCGAGGCGGCCGAGGTGTTGCCGGCGTCGATGATGTCGCGAGCGATCCTGACCGATGCGGGTAGTTTGAGTGACCGAGCCATCGCGTCGGTGATCCGGTTGTTGGCCTGGTGCGGGATGAAGCAGTCGAGCTGGTCCGGGACGACGCCGGCAGCGTCCAGTGCCTGCTGGGCCACCTTCGCCATGCCGTACGACGCCCAACGGAACACCTCATTGCCCTTCATGGACAGGCTGGGCATTGCTGGCCGGTCGGACGCGATCACGTCGTGCCAGTCCTGGGTGCGGATGTGGTCGTAGTGCTCGCCGTCCGAGCCCCACACCACTGGGCCGATGCCCGGCTGGTCGGACGGACCGACCACGACCGCTCCGGCGCCGTCGGCGAAGATGAAGGCCGTCCCGCGGTCGGTGGGGTCGGTGATGTCGGACAGTTTCTCCACGCCGATGACGAGTGCGTAGGCAGCAGAACCGCCACGGACCATGTCGTTCGCGAGAGCAACGCCGTGACAGAACCCGGCGCACGCAGCGGAGATGTCGAAGGCAGCAGGCTTGTCGGTGCCCAACTCGTGGGCGATCGCGGTCGCGGCGGACGGGGTCTGGATCAGGTGGCTGACCGTCGCGACGATGACGCAGCCGATCTGCTCGGCGCCGACACCAGCGTGCTCGAGCGCCTGCCGCGCGGCGGCCACCGCCATCGAGATGACCGTCTCCTCAGGACCGGCGAAGCGCCGGGTGCGGATGCCTGAGCGCTGTTGGATCCACTCGTCGCTCGAGTCGATCGCATCGATGACCTCGGAGTTGGGAACCACGCGGGTGGGGCGGTAGGCGCCCACACCGAGGATGGCGGCATGTGAGGCTCCGGTGGCGACGCGCAGCGCGGCAGGTGCGGTGGTCATGCGGTCACCGCCCCGGTCGTTGCGGCATGCGCGTGGGCAGCGCAGAACTCTCGGGCGTCGCCCAACTGGTCGGGCGTGTTGAGTGCGAAGGTCTCGACGGGCGTCTCGCTGCCGCGGAAGTAGCGCTTCGCGATGCCGGTCAGGGTGCCAGACGGCGGCAGTTCGAGGATGCCGGTCACGCCGAGTGCGGTCATCCGCTCCAGGCACAGGTCCCAGCGCACGGGGCGAGCGATCTGCCCAACGATGCGGTCGAGGACGTCGCGACCGTCACGCACGACGGTCCCGTCGGAGTTCGTGATGAAGTCGGTGCGGGCGTCGCGGACCGCGACTGCCTCTGCCAGGGCCGTGACGTGATCGACGGCCGGAGCCATGTGGGGGGAGTGGAACGCTCCGGCGACGGAGAGGGGACGCAGACGTCCGCCCTTCGGGCCGTTGTCCGCGAAGCCAGCCAACTGCTCCATCGTTCCGGCAGCGACGATCTGTCCGGGGCCGTTGTCGTTGGCGGCCGTCAACCCGTGGGCCTCGATCGCGGCGAGCACGTCGTCGCGATCGCCCCCCAGGACCGCGGTCATGCCGGTGGGCGTGGCTGCCGCCGCATCGGCCATCGCAGTGCCGCGTTCGCGGACGAGCACCATTGCCTGCTCGGCACTCAGGACGCCGGCGTTGACGGCGGCTGCGAGCTCGCCGACGCTGTGACCGGCCACCGCGCCGGCCAGTTCGCCGACCTCAGCGGACTCGGGCTGCAGCGCCATCGAAGCCAGGATGCCTGCGGCAACCAGCAACGGCTGCGCGATCTTCGTGTCGCGGATGGTGTCCTCGTCGGCCTCGGTCCCGTAGTGGGTGAGGTCGAGCCCGGAGACGGCCGAGAGCCAGTTGAGGCGTGAGACGAACGTCGGCTCCTCCAGCCAGGGGGAGAGGAAACCGGGGGTCTGTGCACCCTGTCCGGGGGCCACGATCACGAGCACAGGACAAGCGTGCCGCGCAGCACCATCCCGGTTCGCCTGAGCCACCCACGAACTTGCCCACCCCGCTTTGTGGGTATCCCACAAAGGAGGGTGGAGGTCAGCTGGCCTTCTTCTTGGCGGGGGCCTTCTTGGCCGTCTTCTTCGCCGGGGTCTTCTTGGCAGCCGCCTTCTTGGCGGGCGCCGCCTTCTTCGCAGCGGTGGTCTTCTTGGCGGGAACGGCCTCGCCGCGCGAGGTCTTGGCGGCCTCGACCGAGCGCTGCAGGGCAGCGAGCAGGTCGACCACCTCGCCGCCGGTCCTGGTCGAGGTCTCGGTCCGCTGGACCTCGCCGCCCTCGATCTTCGCCTTGACCACGGCGTTGACCGCGTCGGCGTAGTCGTCCTCGAACTCGGCGGGGTCGAAGTCGCCGGAGAGGGTTTCGACGAGCATGTGCGCCATCTTGACCTCGGCGTCCTTGATCGCGCCGGTCTCGATGGTGAAGTCGGGCTGACGGATCTCGTCAGGCCACATCATCGTCTGCAGCACGATCACGTCGTCACGCACTCGCAGCACGGCCGTCGTGACCCGCTGGCGCAGCGCGACCGTCACCACCGCCATCCGGTCGGCGTCGAGGAGTGCCTGGCGCAACAGTGCGTAAGGCTTGGCGCCCACGCCCTCGGGTTCGAGGTAGTAGGACTTCTCGAACAGCAGCGGGTCGATCTGGTCGCTCGGCACGAACTTCTCGACAGCGATCTCCCGCGACGACGTGGTCGGCAGGTTCGCCATGTCGTCGTCGGTGAGGATGACCATCTCGCCGTCCTCGGTCTCGAACCCCTTGGCGATGTCGGAGTAGGGGACCTCCTCGCCATCGATCGCGCAGATCCGTTGGTACTTGATCCGCCCGCCGTCCTTGGCATGCACCTGGCGGAACGAGACGTCGTGGCTCTCGGTCGCGCTGTAGAGCTTGACCGGCACACTGACGAGGCCGAAGGAGACAGCACCCTTCCAGATCGCACGCATGCGCCGAGCCTACTTCGTCCTGACAGGATGGGCTCGTGCCAGAACCCAGCCAGCTGAGCCCCATGCTCGCGACCCCGGGCGACCACGTGCCGCTCGGCGAGGAGTGGTGCCACGAGGTCAAGTGGGACGGGGTTCGAGCCCTCGCGTTCGTCGAGGACGGCACCGTGACGATGCGAAGTCGCAACGGGAACCTCATCACCGCAGCCTGGCCCGACCTCGTCACCGCGCCGACCGGCATCCGGGACGGCGTGATCGACGGCGAGATCATCGCGCTCAACGAGCGCGGCATCCCCGACTTCCGTGTCGTGGCCGAGCGGATGCACGTCCGCAACCCGACGACCGTCGCTCGCCTGGCCGCGCGTATCCCCGCCACCTTCATGGTGTTCGACGTCCTGCGCCTCGATGGCGAGAACCTGTGCCCGCTCCCGCTCGACGAGCGCCGCGGTCGGTTGATCGAGCTCGACCTCGCGCCCTCCGGCTGGCAGGTTCCTCCGCAGTACGACGACGGAGCAATGCTCCACGACGCGACCAGGCAGCAGGGGATCGAGGGCATCGTCAGCAAGCGTCGTGACTCGACGTACCGACCGGGGGAGCGCAGCCCGCACTGGCTCAAGCTCCCCCACCGCCATCGTGGGTCGTTCGTCGTGGGCGGCTGGCGGCCCCAGGTCGGTACGACCGACCGGTTGGCCGCGCTCCTCGTCGGCGAGCCGGGACCCGACGGCCTGCAATATCGCGGCCGCGTGGGGAGCGGGATCGGCCCGAAGCAGTCGCGGGCTCTCGCCGCACTGTTGGCGCCCCTGGCCCGAACGGCCAGCCCGTTCGCCGACGAGGTGCCGCGGGTGGACGCGGCGGGGACGACCTGGGTGGAGCCGGTGGTCGTCGTCGACATCGACACGCACGGCCTCGGTCACACCCGACTGCGGCAGCCGTCGTACCAAGGGGTCAGGGGCGACCTGACGCCCGACGACCTGGTCCCGACGACGGAAGGAGGTCGGTGATGGCAAGGAACACCGAGCATCCGCAGTCCGAGGTCCACGTCGACGTCGAGGGCCGCACCCTGCGCCTCACCAACCTGGAGAAGGTGCTCTATCCCAGCACCGGGACGACGAAGGGCGAGGTGCTCGACTACTACGTCCGGGTCGCACCGGCCCTGCTGCCGCACCTCGCCGGGCGCCCGGTGACCCGGATCCGATGGCCCCATGGCGTGGGCGACATGAGCTTCTTCGAGAAGAACGCTCCGCGTGGGACCCCGAGTTGGGTCCGCACCGCGGAGGTCCCCACCACGGGCAGTCGTGGCGCCAGCCGTCATGGGGACACGCTGGTGTTCCCGATCATCGAGGATCTCCCGACGCTGGTCTGGGCGGTCAACCTGGCGGCGCTCGAGCTCCATGTGCACCAGTGGACCGTCGACGCCGACGACGAACCCGTCGGTGCCGACCGCATCGTGATCGACCTCGATCCGGGCGAGCCGGCCGGGCTGCACGAATGCTGCCAGGTGGCCCTCCACGTCCAGGAGGCGCTCGCGGAGCGTGACCTCAATGCGATCGCGGTCACCAGCGGGAGCAAGGGGCTTCACCTCTACGCACCCCTTCCTGAGCCCCGGCCCTCCGCCGAGACCAGTGACCTCGCCAAGGAGATCGCCGAGGAGTTGCAGGCGGCGTACCCGCAGCTCGTGATCGCCACCATGACCAAGACCCGCCGCCGCGGCAAGGTCTTCCTCGACTGGTCCCAGAACGCCGGCTCGAAGACCACCGTCGCGCCCTACTCCCTACGGGGCACTCCGCGTCCCCACGTGGCCACCCCCGTCGGCTGGGACGAGGTCACCGCCGGTGCCGAGGACCCGCTGGGCCTTGAGCAGTTCTCGCCCACGCAGGTGCTCGCGCGAGTGGAGGAGTACGGCGACCTGTTCGGCTGAGGACGTCTCAGGAGCTGCGTCGGCGCATCGGGTAGACGTCGAACTCGGTGACCGCGCCGGCGGGATCACCACCCGAGCCCACAGCGTGGGCAACCTCATCGGGGCCGATCGCATGGTCGGCCTCGTCCAGGGTTGCATCGATGAGCATCTGGAACTCCGGTGAGGGATGGTCGAAGCGCTGCGCCGTGGTGTCGATCCGCCAGCCCGAGCGGCCGAGCTCGTTGAACAGGCCGACCAGGGTGGTGTTCTTCTCGGCGGCGAATCCCTCGAAGCCGTCGGCGGCCTCGATCAGGTAGACCGGCCGGGTCACGGCGAGCGCGGCAGCGTCGTACAACGGCACCCACAGGCGCGCATACTCGTAGGACCGCTTCGCGCTCACCTCGCCAGTGTAGGAGATCGCCTGATCTCCACGGGCGTTTCAGGCCGAGCGGAGCGGACGGACGGCAGCGGGATCGACCAAATTGCGCAGGTCCGACGCTGCCCCGAGGACCTGGCCGTTGGCGGCGATCGGGGCGGCATCGACCACGTCGGCGACGATCGCCGTCACGTTGTCACGGCTCCCGGCGTCGAGGGCGGCCAGCACCAGCCGGTCCACCGCCATGGTCCGACTGTCGAGGCCGAGCCCGTGCGCGATGTCGGACGCCGACAGCACATCGCTCAGGCCATCGCTGCACAGCAGCAGCCGGTCTCCGGGCCGGACGCCGAGCATCAACACGTCCGGGTCGGGGACATGCTCGCCATCGACCACCTGCAACACGACGTTGCGGTACGCCGAGGTGGCTGCCTGCTCGGGGGTGAGGTGGCCGGAGTCGACCATGGACTGGACGAGGGTCTGGTCGTGGGAGAGCTGGCTCAGCTCGCCGCTGCGCAGCAGATAGGCCCGGGAGTCGCCGACCTGGGCCAACGCAGTGTGGACGCCGTCGGTCAGCACCGCGGTCAACGTGGTCGCCATGCCCGTCCGCCGGGGGGCGGCAGCGACCCCCGCGGCGAGCTGGGCGTGGGCCTCGCGGGCCGCAAGGGTGAGCAGTCGCCCCGGCTCGTGACCGGGATGGGCCAGCGCGCGGGCGCTGACGACGTACGCCGTCGTTGCCGACGCGATCTCGCCGGCCTCGGCGCCGCCGACGCCGTCAGCCACGCACAGCAGGTAGGGACCGGCGAAGCCGGCGTCCTCGTTGTTGCTGCGCACGCGACCGGTCTCGCTGCGTGCGGCGAAACGGAACTGGAGCATCGAACTCACCTCCCAGGTGCGTACCTGTTCAACGCGTGGGAGGGGCCGTGGAGTTCCCGCTCAGGAGCGGAAGCCGACCTGCCCGGTGGTGCTGCGGCCGATCTCGACGTACGCGAGCTTGGCGGTGGGGACCACCGTGACCTTGCCCTTGGTGTCGGTCAGGGTGATGACGCCGTCAGCGGCCGCGATGGCGTCGGACACGAGCTTGGCGACGGCCTCGTTGGACTCGGCGGTCTCGATGACCAGCTCGCGGGCGGTGTGCTGCACACCGATCTTGACCTCGACGGTCATGGTCACACTCCTCGTTGATGGGGACGTCGTCAGCGTAGTGCTGCGGTCCTAGTGCTCCAGCGGGTATCCCCGGATGCCACGCCAGGCCAGGCCCGACACCAGCGCGGTCGCGTCGCTCCGGGTCAGCCCCGCCATGGTGCCGTCGTTCTCGGTGAGCCAGAACCGCGCACTGACCTGGGCCATTCCCACCAGCGAGACCGCGAGCAGTTGGGAGGCGGCGGAGGGCAGCTTGGTGTCGTCCTCGATGACGGCGGCGATCATCGCGGCGCACTCGGTGGTGACCCGGTCGATGTGGCCGCGGACGGCGGGCTCGTTGGGCAGGTCCGACTCGAAGACCAGGCGGAACGCCCCGGTGTCGTGCCCGACGTATGCATAGAAGGCATCGATCGCCGCAGCCACGCGCTGCTTGTTGTCGTGGGTGGACTCGAGGGCGCGCCGGCAGTTCGCGATGATCGAGTCACAGGCCGCGTCGAGGATCGCGAGATAGAGCTCGAGCTTGCCGGGAAAGTGTTGGTAGAGGACCGGCTTGGAGACGCCGGCCCGTTCGGCGATGTCGTCCATCGCGGCCGCGTGATAGCCGTGCGCGACGAAGACCTCGAGGGCAGCGGCCAGCAGCTGCGCGCGTCGCTCACGCCGCGGGAGTCGTACGCCGCGCGGCCGCGGCTCGTCAAGATCGAACTGCTCGGTCACCACGAACATGACACTACTCGCTGGTAGCCCGGGTCCGGATGGCGGGACGTGGCGCGGAGCGCCTCGTCCGGGCAGGGACCATGGAAGGGTCCAGCGGCCGCCGAGCGACCGCCCGGGAACAGGTCGGGTCGCCGTGGTGTTGTGGCCTGGACGATCCCCCATCCGCCAGCAGTATCGAGGAGTAACCCCGTGAGCCTTCCCGCTCTGGTCGAGCCGGCCGCCGAGCTGACCATCGACGAGGTGCGCCGCTACAGCCGCCACCTGATCATCCCCGACGTCGCGATGGACGGGCAGAAGCGGCTCAAGAACGCCAAGGTGCTGGTCATCGGTGCCGGTGGCCTCGGCAGCCCCGCGCTGCTCTACCTCGCCGCCGCCGGCGTGGGCACCCTCGGCATCGCCGAGTTCGACGAGGTCGACGAGTCCAACCTGCAGCGCCAGGTCATCCACGGCATGTCCGATCTCGGAAAGTCGAAGGGCCTGTCCGCCAAGGAGTCGATCCACGAGATCAACCCGCTGATCCAGGTGAACCTCCACGAGGAGCGCCTCGACAACGACAACGTCATGGACGTCTTCCGCGGGTATGACCTGATCGTCGACGGCACCGACAACTTCGCGACCCGCTACATGGTCAACGACGCGGCGTACTTCCTCGGGATCCCCTACGTGTGGGGCTCGATCTACCGCTTCGACGGTCAGGCGTCGGTGTTCGCGCCCAAGCAGGTCGAGGGTGCTCCGTGCTACCGCTGCCTCTACCCCGAGCCGCCGCCGCCGGGCATGGTCCCCTCGTGCGCCGAGGGCGGCGTGCTCGGCGTCCTGTGCGCGAGCATCGGCTCGATCCAGGTCAACGAGGCCATCAAGATGCTGATCGGCGCCGGCGACCCGGCCGTCGGCAAGCTCGTCATCTATGACGCACTCGAGCTCGAGTGGCGCAAGCTCAAGGTCCGCAAGGACCCCAACTGCGCGCTGTGCGGCGACAACCCCACCGTCACCGGCCTGATCGACTACGAGACGTTCTGCGGTGCGATCTCCGAGGAGGCCGCCGACGCAGCGGTCGACGCCACGATCTCCGTCACCCAGCTCGCCTCCATGATCAAGGAGAAGGAGGAGGGCAGCCGCGACTTCCTGCTCGTCGACGTACGTGAGCCCGCCGAGGCCGAGATCAACCACATCCCCGGTGCGGTCCTGATCCCCAAGGGTGAGTTCCTCAACGGCAACGCCCTCGGCCAGCTCCCGTCGGTCGACTCCGGCACCCAGATCGTCCTGCACTGCAAGAGCGGCGTCCGCTCCGCCGAGTGCCTCGCCGTCCTCAAGGGCGCGGGATACGACGACGCGGTGCACGTCGGTGGCGGCGTGGTGGCCTGGGTCAACCAGGTCGACCCGTCGCAGCCGTCGTACTGATCCTCGAGAAGGGGCCGCGCACGTAACGGCGCGGTCCCTTCGTCGTTGTAGTGGACACGTGACCGCACGGTCACGTCGCACCACTCAAGATGCGTCGCCCGGCGCTGTTGGCCGGGCATTGGGGGACGCGTCGAGGGAGCACGCGGAGCCCCGTCCATCACGGACGGGGCTCTCGGCATTTCTCTTTCAGACCCGGCATGATCGGCCTGTGGACGAGGGGTACGTCGAGCGAGTGCTCGAACTGGTCGAGCAGATCCCGCCGGGCCGAGTCACGACGTACGGCGCGATCGCGGCTGTCGTTGGAGGCGGACCGCGTCAGGTGGGGTCCGTGATGGCCAGACACGGAGGCCCGGTGCCGTGGTGGCGGGTCGTGCGCGCTGACGGCACGCTCCCACCGAGTCACGACGACCGGGCACGCGAGAACCATCTGGCCGAGGGAACGCCGCTGCGCAACAGCAACGGCGCCCTCGAGATGCGCCGGGCCTTCTGGGACCCGGCGACGGGGGACTAGGAGAGAGCGGCGATGGCCGCGTCGTAGTCCGGCTCGGTCGCGATCTCGGGAACGAGCTGGCTGTGCAGCACGCTGCCGTCGGTGTCGACGACGACGACCGAACGGGCGAACAGCCCGGCGAGCTTGCCGTCGGTCATCTTCACGCCGTAGTCCTCACCGAAGGAGGAGCGGAAGCCGGACGCGGTCTGGACGTTGTCGATGCCCTCGGCGCCGCAGAAGCGGCCCAGTGCGGGCGGCAGGTCCTGCGAGACGTTGATGACGGTCGTGTTCTCGAGACCCGCAGCGAGCTCGTTGAACTTGCGCACGCTCGCGGCGCACACGCCGGTGTCGACGCTCGGGAAGATGTTGAGGACGGCGCGCTGGCCCTCCGGAAGAGCGACAGTGCTGAAGTCCGCGGCAGCGAGCTCGAAGCTGGGAGCGGTGGAGCCGACGGCCGGGAGCTCGCCGACGGTGTGGACGGGGTTTCCGCCAAGTGCAGTGGTAGCCATGTGTCTTGTCTAGCAGGTTCGGCCACACGGTCGGGCCGCGGTCCGAACAGCAGCCGGCCAGCAGCCCGTTGGACTGGAGGCCGGCTGTATTGGTCGGAGGGGTTGGTCGGGGCGGATCAGCGGAGTCGGCCGAGCAGGCCGACCGCCCTGCGGACGTCGAGCAAGCGGCGTTCCCAGGTGATGCCCACGACGGTCAGCAGTGCACCGGCGAGGCCGATCCAGACCCACTTCGGGAAGTCGCCGGCGTACGGCCCGAGCTCGCGCAGCACCACGGCGGCGCCGATCCCCGCCCCCGTCACGAGCGGAGCCGACCAGCGCAGCGAGGCGCCGGCGACGGTCAGGACGAGGCAACCCGCGCCCAGGGCGAGCGCGCGCAGGGAGACAGGCTCGGCGAACACCCAGATCAACGACGGGACGGTCCCGAGCAGCAGACCGGGCAGCAGGGCCTGCAACGTGGACACGTCGGACCAGCGGCGCAGACGCCACACGCCGAAGCCCGTCAGGGCGACGGCGAGCGGGAGCGTGTAGGCCTCCGGTGTCGTGACGTGCAGATCGGCCAGGCGCACCCACGTGGCCAGCATCAGGACGGCACCACCCGCCCATCCGTAGGCACGACGGGACTCGTGCAGCAGGGCGGTGCTGGAGAGCAGGAAACCTGCGACGGTGAGCCACAGGGCCGTGTAGCCACCGGGGTCGGACGTCGCGGTCAGCGAGATCGGGAACGTGAGCGCGACGACCACGACGGCCGCGGTCTCGACCTCGATGCGGGGCAGTGCCAGCGCGAGCACGCCGACAGCGATCAGGACCGGGACCGAGGTCCAGGCGAGGTCATCGCCGATCAGCATCGCGCTGGCTGCGGTCCCAAGTCCCACCAGCGGCGGGGAGACGAGTCCGCCGACCAGTCGTGGTCCGGCGATGCCCTGACGTCGGGAAGTGGTGAGAACGATCGCGGTCGCAGCGATCGGTGCAGCGGTGAACAGGCTGACGGCTTCGCTGGGCAGCGCGACGATCGCCACGGCTGCGGCCACGAGTGCGCCGAGGACTGCCCACCCGGTGTTCTCAGCGTCGCTCGTGATGGTGGCAAGGACGAGAGCCGCCACGGCGGTCGCGGCGAGCACACTCGCGGGGACCACCAGCGCGACGTCGTACGACGCCAGGGTGACGGCCGTGCCGACGCCGGTGACGATTCCCGCGGTCCGTCCCCAGACCGGGAGGTTGCGCAGGGTGCGGGCACGATCGAGTAGGGCGATGCAGGCGAGTCCGACCAGCAACGACGGGACGAGGAGCAGCGGTTCGGTGCGGGGATCAGGGCTGACGAACGTGACGCCGAACGGTTGGCTGAAGGCGTCTCCGAGCTGGGAAAGACGGTCGAGTGCCGTGCCCACCGTGGTCAGGGAGAGACCGCCGAGCACGATGCTGCCGAGGACCGCCGGGGCGATGGCCACGACGCGAGCCGCGCGGGGGAGCACGCCGAGTGCGCACACCCAGGCTGCCGTCGTACCGAGCGCGACGAAGCCGACCGTGCGGACGCCCGCGTCGATGCACGGCAGGGTGAGGACGACCGTGGCCAGCATGGCTGCGCCGCTGGCGCCCGCGAGCAGGACGAGCCGATGGCGGGCGACCAGGCCGGGCACGAGCAGGAACGCTGCGCTGACCAGGAGCGACCAGCCGGATCCGTCGACCCACAACTGGTGCAGGTCGGGGGAGTCGACGGACAGCACGAAGGCGCCGCCGGCGGTGCCGATCCACGCAATGACCGCGGCCGCTGCAGCGCTGGACATCAGGACGGGAAGATCGCGGACTCGGCCGAGGACGACGGTGCCGACGGCGAGCAGGCCCATCAGGTGACCGGCGATCAGCCAGTGGTCGCTGGCGTTCACGCCGCCGGCGTACGCGACGAGGAGGCCGATGCCGGCGATCACCTGAGGGGCGACGAGACGGGGCTGGCGCGCGATCGTGACCGTGCCGAGAAGAGTTGCGGCGATGGCGACGACGATGCCGGCGACACAGGCGGTCGTGCCGTCCGGGCCGTCACCGAGCCAGCCGGCAGCCCCGGCGCCGAGGACGTCGAGAGCGAGGATCCCGAGGGCGACGACGATCAGGGCCTCGCCCGCGATCCGCAGACCTGCCCTGTGCAGGAGGAGGGCCGAGGTGCCAGCGGTCAGCGTCATGCCGACGAGCACCGCGGTGCGGCCACCCACTCCCAGGGCCGACCATGACACTGCCAGGAAGATCACGGCGGCCACGAGCAGGCAGAAGGCGCCCAGGGTCAACAGGATCTTGGGAACCGACGCGAACGAGACGCCGCTGCGCGCCGGTGGGGTCGGGAGGTTCGGGGTGTACGACGGCAGCCCGGTCGTCGCGCTCTTCGGGGTCGGCGGCGCCATCGGTGGGAGCAGTGGGCCGCCGAGGGTGCTGTGGACCGGGGGCGCCGGTGTGGTCGCGGGTTGCCGTGCCGGATGGCTGACCGGCTGGGTGTGGAAGGCGTCGCTCGCGTTCCGCAGTCGGCCGAGGACCGTGTCGGCCTGCGTGAGGGTGCGGAACAGGTCGACGGCGAGCGGGTGACGGACGAGCAGTTGGCAGGAGGGGCAGACGGGGACGCCGGCCGGTAGGTCGCAGCGGCAGTCGGGGCAGAGGAGGGGATCGGCGTAGCGCATGGGGCCATCACCTCATCTTCTGAGCGTGGCGGGCAGCGCCGTGGGTCTCAACCGTCGTGAGTAGGGATACCTAGAGATCGCGACGTCGTGTCGTGGGTGCGTGGTTGAGTTGCGGTCGTGGAGAAGACGACTGCCGGGCCGACGTACCGCTTCGCGCCTGCCGCCGCGGTGGCGCAGGTGCCGGTCCTCGACGAGCATCAGCAGCGCGTCGTCGACCACGAGGGTGGTCCGCTGCTCGTCCTCGCCGGCCCGGGGACGGGCAAGACCACCACCCTGGTCGAGGCGATCGTCGACCGGATCGAGAACCGAGGCGCGCGCCCCGACGAGGTGCTGGCGCTGACCTTCTCCCGCAAGGCGGCCGACCAGTTGCGTGATCGGGTGACGGCCCGCCTGGGGCGTACGACGAGCACGCAGCTGAGCTCGACCTTCCACTCGTTCGCCTATGCGTTGGTGCGGCGCTATGCCCCCGCCGAGCTCTACGAAGCTCCCTTGCGGTTGCTGTCGGCTCCCGAGCAGGACGTCATCCTGCGCGAATTGCTGGTCGACCATCCCGAATCGGTGCAGTGGCCGGACCGGTTCAAGCAGGCGATGTCGACGCGCGGGTTCGCACGGGAGGTGCATGCGGTCCTCGGCCGCGCGCGGGAGAAGGGTCTTGACGGCGAGGCGCTGCGCAGGTTGGGCGAGGCAGAGGGCATCGACGAGTACGTCGCGGCGGGGCTCTTCCTCGAGCAATATCTCGACTCCCTCGACTCGTTGGGCGCGACTGACTACGCCGACCTGATCCGGCGTGCCCGGATCGAGGCGGAGGACCACCGTGACGAGCTGCGGGAGCAGTTCCGCTACGTGTTCGTCGACGAATATCAGGACACCGATCCGGGCCAGGTCGCGCTGTTGCAGGCGATCGTCGGTGACGGTCGGGATCTGGTGGCCGTGGGTGACCCGCACCAGTCGATCTATGGCTTCCGCGGTGCGGAGGTGCGCGGCATCCTGGAGTTCCCGACCGAGTTCCCGAAGGCAGACGGCACGCCGGCTGATGTGGTCGCGCTGCGGACGGTTCGCCGTTTTGGTCCTGGCATCCTTGCCCCCGCGCAGCGGGTGGCGGGCCGGATCGGGCTGCGGGGGACGATCCCGGCGCAGGCGCGGGACCGGTTCCTCGCACCGCAGGCCGAGGGGGCGGCGTACGGCCCCGGACGGGTGCAGGTGCGGACCTTCGACACCGAGCGTGCCGAGGCCGAGCACCTCGCGGACCTCCTGCGACGGGCCCATCTCGAGGACGGGATTCCGTGGGACGAGATGGCCGTGCTGGTGCGCTCGGGGCGGGCCAGCATTGGACCGCTGCGGCGGGCGTTGGGCGCCGCCGGGGTTCCGGTCGAGGTGGCGCGCGACGAGGTCCCGCTGGTGCGCGACCCTGCCGTGCTGCCTCTGCTCGACGCGCTGCGCACCGTGGTCAACCTCGACAACGACGACCCGACGCACGTCGAGCACATCGACGCGGCGCGGGCCGAGGCGCTGCTGACCGGGCCGCTGGGGGGCCTCGACGCAGGCGACGTACGCCGCTTGGCACGTCTGCTGCGCAACCGGGAGAAGGACCTGTGTCAGGAGACCGGGGCGACCCCGCGCAGTTCGCGGGAGTTGGTGCGAGCTGCGGTGCTCGATTCGACGTGCCTCACAGCGATCGACGAGCCGGAGGCGGCTCGGGCGCGGGCGCTGGCGGAGCTGTTGGCGCGGGCGCGAGCCGACCTCGACGCCGGGGCGAGTGCCGAGGAGGTGCTGTGGACGCTGTGGTCGGGGACCGCATGGCCGCAGCGGCTGCGGCGCTCGGTCGAGTCGGGTGGGGGTGCGGCTCGTCGGGCCCATCGCGACCTCGACTCGGTGTGTGCGCTGTTCGACGTCGCTCTTCGAGTGGGGGAGCGACGCGAACACCTCTCGGTCGGAGCCTTCCTGGAAGGCCTCGTCCAGCAGGAGATCCCAGCGGACACGCTCGCCGACAACGGCGCGCGCGGTGCTGCCGTCCGTCTGCTGACAGCCCATCGCAGCAAGGGCCTGGAGTGGCGGCTGGTGGTGGCCGCACACGTGCAGGCAGAGGGCTGGCCGGACCTGCGTCGGCGCTCGACGCTGCTGCAGGCGGATCGGATCGGACCGTCCACAGCGGGCGGACTGGTGGGATCGGTGGTTCCCCCGCTGACCGCACGCGAACTGCTGATGGAGGAGCGGCGGCTCTTCTATGTCGCATGCACCCGGGCGCGGGAGCGGCTGATCGTCACGGCGGTGAGATCGGCCGAGGACGAGGGAGAACAGCCCTCGCGGTTCCTAGACGAGCTGGGCTCCCATGTGGAGCACGTCGTCGGCCGACCGGTGCGGCCCTTGTCGCTGGACGGGTTGGTCGCTGAATTGCGGCGTACGGTCGCCTCTCCCGACTCCGACCCCGGCCTCCGGGACGCCGCGGCCCGTCGGCTCGCCCGGCTCGCCGCGGAACGGGTCGGCCGTCGGGCGGCAGTGGCCGCGGCCGATCCCGCGAACTGGTGGGGCACCCGCGCCGCCAGTCGTGCCGCCGAACCGATCCGCCCCGAGGACCGTCCGGTTCCGGTGTCGGCGAGCATGCTGGACTCACTGGCGGTCTGCCCGACGCAGTGGTTCCTCGAACGGGAGGCCGGCGGATCAGGGCGCGCCCACCAGTCAGCCAACCTCGGCGAGCTGGTGCACGCCCTGGCCGAGCGCGTCGCCTCGGGCGATGCGCCGCCGGATCCTGATGCCTTGATGGCCTACGTCGACGAGGTGTGGGACCGCCTCGACTTCCGCACGCCGTGGTCCAAGCAGCGTGAGCATGACCGGGTGCGTGCGGCGTTGGAGCGGTTCGTCGACTGGCATGAGGCCAACCCGCGCACGCTCGTCGGTCGGGAGGAACGGTTCTCGACGGTGGTCGAGGTCGACGGCGAACGTGTCCAGGTGACCGGGTATGCCGACCGGGTCGAGCTCGACACCGACGGTCGGGTGGTCGTGGTGGACCTGAAGACGGGTCGCACCAAGCCGAGCGACGTCTCGGTGAAGACCCATGTCCAGCTGGCGCTCTATCAGTACGCCGTGGACCACGGGGCACTCGACGAACAGCTGCCGCGTGGGGACGGCGGGGCGTCGTACGAGGCCGGCGGTGCCGAGCTCGTCCAGCTCGGACTGATGGACGGCGGGCCGGACGCGACCGTGCAGAAGCAGCCGGTGCACCTCGAGGACGGACCGGAGCGCAACGACCTGCGGGGGCGCTTGGCCCATGCCGCGAGCCTGATCCGCGAGGAGCACTTCCCGGCGGTGGCAGGGCAGCAGTGTCGGACGTGCACGTTCGTGTCGTTGTGTCCGGCGAAGAGCGCGGGAGCGGTGGTGGCGCAATGAGTGTGCGTGGTGCGGAGAGTGGGGCGCTGATCCCGATGCGGATCGACTCGCCCGAGGCGCTGCAGCGGGCGATGAAGGCGGACTTCCCTGCGAGTGAGGAGCAGTGGGCCGCGATCAGCGCGCCGCTGCGTCCGGCCGTCGTGATCGCAGGGGCCGGCTCCGGGAAGACGACGCTGATGGCCGCCCGGGTGGTCTATCTCGTGCTCACCGGGCAGGTGCGGCCCGAGGAGGTGCTCGGACTGACCTTCACCACGAAGGCCGCCGCCGAGCTGCGGACCCGGATCCGGACGGCGCTGCGCGATGCGGGGGCACTCGACCTGACGGGCCCTTCACGAGCCGGCGGTCCTGACGACGAGGTCGATGAGGTCCTCGAACCGACGGTCGCGACCTACAACGCCTACGCCTCCACGCTGCTGACCGACCACGGCCTGCGGATCGGCCACGAGCCCGACACCCGGGTGATCACGGATGCCGCGCGCTATCAACTGGGCGCGCGCGCGGTGGACCGGTTCACCGGGGACGTCGAGCATCTCACCGACCATCCTGAGACCGCGATCCAGAACCTGCTGGCCCTCGACTCCGCGATGAGCGAGCACCTCGTCGCGCCCGACCGGGTGCGCGACCACGACGAAGCTGCGCGTCGAGGGTTCGTGCGAGCCCAGGAGGAGGAGATCGCCGGGAAGAACCGCAAGACCTACGTCGAGGCGATCGGGAAGGGCATCTTCGCGATCGACCGACGGGCCGAGCTGCTCGAGTTGGTGGCGTCGTACCGCAAACTCAAGCGCGACCTCGGGCTGATGGACTTCTCCGACCAGATCGAGCTGGGCGCTCGGCTGGCGGCCGAACGGCCCGAGGTGGGGGCGATCGAGCGCGGTCGGTTCAAGGTGGTGCTGCTCGACGAATACCAGGACACGTCGGTGGCGCAGGCCATCATGCTGTCGCGGCTGTTCTCCTCGCCGGTGCCGGGCGCGGGGCTCGGACACGCGGTGACCGCGGTCGGCGACCCCAACCAGGCGATCTATGGCTGGCGGGGGGCCTCGGTGGCCAACATCCTCAACTTCGCCCAGACGTTCCCTGCGGCCGACGGCACCGCTTCGACGTATGCGCTGAGCGTCAACCGTCGCTCGGACAAGCGGATCCTCGATGTCGCCAGCCATCTGGCCCGTCCGTTGTACGACGCCCTGGAGGCTCGCGGGACGGGGGTGGCTCGGCTGCAGGCGCCTGTTGGCGCGGTTGACGGCGACGTCGTCGCCCGGACCTTCGAGACCCAGCGTGACGAGCTCGTCTGGTTGGCCGAGGCCGTGCGCGGCGCGTGGGGCGGTGAGCCGGGCGACTGGGCAGGGATCGGCGTGCTCACCCGCGACAACGCGAGCGCGGAGCTGGTGTTCGACACGCTGACATCGGCCGGCATTCCCGTCGAGATCGTCGGACTCTCGGGGCTCCTGCGGCTGCCGGAGATCGCCGAGATCGTCGCCGTGCTGCGGCTCCTGCACGACGTCACCGACAACGCAGCGCTGCTGACGCTCCTGGCGGGTCCGCGTTGGGCGATCGGTCCACGCGACCTCAAACTCCTCGGGCAGCGGGCAGGTGAGCTGGCCGGTCGGCGCGGCCGATCGAGCGAGCAGGGCACCGTCTCGGAGCAGTTGGTCGCGATCGCCGACGGCATCGACCCGGCCGAGCTGGCCTGTCTGGACGATGCGTTGAGTGATCCGGGGGAGGGTGCGTTCTCCCGGGAGGCGCTGGTCCGCTTCGGGCTGCTGCGCGACGAGTTGCGGCTGCTGCGCTCGGCCGTCGGTGAGCCGCTGCTGGACCTGGTGCGCCGGATCATCGACGTCACCGGCGTCGACGTCGAGCTCGCGTCGGCAGTCAGTCCGGCAGCCGGAGCGCGACGCGACAACCTCGACCTCTTCGTCAAGGCCGTCGCGGACTTCCAGGCGGTCGATGGCGACGTCACCCTGCCCGCGCTGCTGGCCTATCTGACGGCGGAGGATGACCAGGGCAACGGGCTCGACATCGCGACCCCGACCGAGGCGGATTCGGTCAAGCTGCTCACCGTGCACCGCTCCAAGGGACTGGAGTGGGGAGTCGTGTTCTGCGTCGGGGTGTGTGAGACGCGGTTCCCGTCCTCGCAAGGCCGCACGCTGTGGACCTCCTCGCCTGCGGTGATTCCCGCCCCGCTGCGAGGTGACGCCGCCGACCTCCCGCAGCTGGAGGGCTTCGACAAGGCCGCTCTCGACGACTACCGCGCGCGTTCGAAGGCGCATGAGGCCGACGAGGAATTGCGGCTCGGCTACGTCGCGTTCACGCGCGCGGCGCATCGGCTGGAGGTGAGCTCCTACCAGTGGGGGCCACGCAAGACGCCGTACGGCCCGTCGGCCTATCAGGAGTCGGTCCGCGAGATGCTGACAGACTGGGGCTTGGCGCCAGAGCTTTGGCTGGCCCGACCCGAGAAGGGCGCGGCCAATCCCTACGACGCCGAGGACCCGTCGCGGCCCTGGCCGGTCGACGGTGTCGGCGAGGAGGCCCGGCTGCGCCTGGAGGCAGCGTCCCGGGTGCTGGCCGCGGACCCTGCGGACCCGGATCCGGACCTCGACATCGTGACGGCTGCCCGGGTCGCCGAATGGGACGCCGAGATCGAACAACTCCTCGCCGAGGCGCGGTTGGCGGTCGGGAACGGCCAGGAGGTCGTCGTACCCCTTCCGTCGTCGTTGTCGGCCACGGCGCTGGGCCGGCTGCGCGACGAGCCGGAGGAGTTCGCCCGCGACCTCGCCCGACCGATGCCGCGCCAGCCTGCGCCGGCGGCGCGGTTCGGCACCCGCTTCCATGCGTGGGTGGAGGCGAGGTTCGGGCAGCAGGGGCTGTTCGACCCCGACGAGCTCGCGGGGAGAGCCGATGCGGGGATCGACGACGAGGACGACCTGAAGGAACTGATCGATCGCTTCGAGCAGGGACCGTTCGGCAGTCGCGACCCGCACGCGATCGAGGCGCCGTTCGCGTTGGTGCTCGATCCGGGTCAGGGGCGACGACAGGTGGTCCGGGGGCGGATCGACGCCGTCTACCTGGAGCCCGACGGCACCGTCCTGGTCGTCGACTGGAAGACCAACACCCGCCAGAACGCCGATCCGCTGCAGTTGGCGCTCTATCGACTGGCGTGGGCCGAGATGCAGGGCGTTGCTCCGGATCAGGTGCGGGCCGCGTTCTACTACGTGCGGTCCGGCAAGCTCGACGAGCACGATGATCTTCCAGGACGGGAGCAGATCGAGGCGCTCCTGCGGGTCTCCCCGGGCGCGGAATAGGGTCGTCGGCGTGAGCTTCCCGCACCTGTCCCTGACGGCCGACCCCCACGAACGTCACGGTCTGCACCGCATCGACCAGGCCTGGTTGGACGAGCGATGGGCGGATCCGTCGAGCCGGGCGCTCGTCGTCGCCGGGACCCGGGTGCGCCCGGGAGCCGAGGGACTCGAGTGGATGCCGACGGCTGACGCACCCGGCGGCGTACGCCTGCTTCTCGGTGAACGCGACGGCACCACCCGGTGGGCGGTCGTCGTCGATGGTGCCGTCGCGAAGGTGGAACCGGAGAAGTGGCTGCCGCTGCGTGGTTTGCTGCCCTTCCTGACCGGGGCGGCCGTGCGGGAGGCCCCGCTCGTCTTCCACGCGCTCGGACTCGCGGAATGGCTGTGGGCGACGCGATTCTGCCCGCGCTGCGGCGGATCGCTGACCCCCCGCGCGGCCGGACACGAGCTGGTCTGCGACGGGTGCGGCAAGCCGCAGTTCCCGCGCACCGATCCGGCCGTGATCATGCTGATCGCCGCCGGGGAGCCCGGCAGCCCCGATGAGCGCTGCCTGCTGGGCCGCAACCGGGCCTGGCCGCAAGGCAGGTTCTCCACGTTGGCCGGCTTCTGCGAGCCCGGCGAGACGTTGGAGGACGCCGTACGCCGTGAGGTGCTCGAGGAGACCGGTGTCGTCGTCGGTGACGTCACCTACTTCGGCAACCAGCCCTGGCCGCTGCCGTCCAGCCTGATGTTGGGCTTCCACGGGCGGGCGGTCACCGAGACCTTGACGCTCGAGGACGACGACGTCGAGGAGGCCGTCTGGGTCACTCGGGAGGAAATGCGCGCCCAGGCCGAGTCCGGCGAGCTCGTCCTGCCGGGCGGGGTCTCGATCAGTCGGTCACTGATCGAGGCGTGGTACGGCGGCCCGCTGCCCGGGAGCTGGTGACCTCGGGGGCGGCCGCGTCGTCGGCGTACCTGGCGAGCGCGACGCCGATGCCGGCGAACAGCAACAGCCAGGTCCCGATCGCGATCCGCCCGACCACCATCGGTCCGAACACGGACGGGAACACCGGGACGAACAGGTAGACGCCGGTCGCCAGGACGATCCAGCGACCCAGACCGCCCGGCAGGACGGGCGTCCGGGCAAGACCGACACCCGCGATCACCAGGCCGAGCCCCTGGAGCAACATCGGGGCGCCGTACATCGAATTCACCAGGTGGCCGGTGTCGGAGTCGAGCCTCGCGTGGGTCGCGGTGAGGGCGAAGAGCTCGGTGGCGGCGAAGAGGACCGCGCCGAGGGCGACCATGACCAGGCCCGCACGGGTCGGTCGGGTGGTGCGCGGCCACAGGGCGGCGGCCAGTCCGACGACACCGACCACGGTGACGACATCGCGCAGCGCGAAGAACGACTGCCACACGGCGTACCACGTCGCGTCGAACGGATAGCTGAACCACTCGTCGCTCACCTGGTGCGGCCAGGCGATGATCGCGACCGCGCAGAGGGACCCGACCAGGGAGCTGGCGACGAGGACTCGTCCGGAAGTGCGTGTGTTCATGCTCCGAACGCTAGGAATCAGGGCCGCTCTGGCGCGTCGCTGCCGACACTGCATTCGGATGGAGTGTTGACACTGACGTCGCGCAGGTCCGTCGTCCTCCACAATGCAGAGATGCGCACCCGGACGATGTCGATCGCAGCAGCCTGCCTGCTCGTCGCCGTCATCGGGGAGGGCGCTTCCGGTGTCCTGCGGTGGGGCATCGAACCGGCGTCCGACATCGTGCTCTGGGCGGTGTACAACGTGGCCGTGACCGCCATCGGCGGGTTCATCGTCCACCGCCAGCCGCGGCACCCGGTGGGCTGGATCTTCCTGGTGCTGGGCACCTTCGGGATCCTCACCACGGAGACCCTGGTCGGCTACGGGATGCGCGCCGAGGCGTCCGGGTGGCCGGGCGCGGCGCAGGGGCAGTATCTCGGGCAGGTCGCGTGGTGCACGGGTGCTCTGTTGTGGATCCTCGCCCTCTACTTCATCCCGACCGGACGTCTCCCCGGGCCGCGGTGGCGAGCAGGCGTGGTCGCTGCGGTCGGTGGGGCCGGGCTCTATGTCGCCGGATGGCTCCTCGACCCGGCCTCTTTCCTCCCCGACACCTCACTGAAGAACCCCTTCGGAGTGGTCGGCTCACCGGCGAAGATTTTCCTCGCGGGCGGCAACGTGCTGCTGGCCGCCGGCGCGCTCGCGGCCTTCGCGTCCGTGTTCGCGCGATGGCGTCACGCAGACCAGGTGGTGCGCCAGCAACTCAAGTGGGTTGCCGTCGCGGGGGTGTTCCAGGCCGCCTTCATGCCCATCGGGCTGCTGTTCTGGAGCACGACGCCGTTCGTCCGCGACATCACGCCGGTGGTGCTGCTGGGCAGTGTGCTGGCCCTGACGGCGGCGGTGCTGCGCTATCGGCTGTTCGACCTGGACGTGCTGATCCTGCGCGGCGCCGCCCTCACGATCGCTGCCGTCCTCGGAGTGGCGCTCTACGCCGGGGTGGTCATCACGCTCGGAGCGGTCGCCGGCGGCTCGCGTCCCTGGCAGACGGCCGCCGCGACGCTCGCAGCCGTCCTGGTGTTTCGGCCCGTCGCCCGCGTCGCCCAGGGCATGCTCAACCGACGGTTCGACCGGGACCACGACGGTCTCGTCACGCTCGACCGATATCTCGACGGACTGCGGGCCGGCACCGAGACAAGCGAACGGTTCGAGACGGTGCTGCGGGAGGCGACCCGCGTTCCGAGCTTGCGGCTGCTGCTGCACCTGCCCGCATCGGGGGAGTACGCCGACGCGACCGGGCGCACTGCGCAGCCTGCGCCCGGCCGGGCCGTCGTCGGGATCGAGCAGGAGGTGCTGGTCGAGTACGACGGACCACCGGACCCTGCCGTGACAGCCCGGATCGTCCGGTTCGTCCGGCATGCGGGGCTCGCCATCCAGGTCAGTCGGCTCAGCATCGACCTCAACCGTCAGGTCGACGAGCTGGCCGTGTCACGTCAACGGATCACCGTCGTGGCCGACGGCGAGCGGCGCCGCATCCAACGCAACCTCCACGACGGCGCGCAGCAGCGGATGGTGACCGTCGGCATCGCGCTGCGCGGCCTCGAATCACGACTCCGTCGGCGCGGCGAGGCCGACGACGCCGACCGGATCGACGCCCTGGTGGCCGACCTCGGCGCCACGATCGAGGAACTCCGTGCGCTCACCGGCGACCTGCCCCTCCCGCAACTCGACGCCGGGATCGGTGCCGCCTTCCGTGAGCTCGCCCAACGCTCGCCCATCCCGGTCACCGTCGAGGTGCCCGCCGACCGCCTGGCCGCGCCGATCGAGGCGACCGCCTACTTCGTCGGGTACGAGGGACTGACCAACAGCCTCAAGCACGCTCGAGCCAGTGCCGTCGTCCTGCGCGCCGAGCGCAAGGACGGCTCGCTGGTGGTGTCCGTGCGTGACGACGGCGTCGGGGGAGCCGACCCGGCCTCCGGCAGCGGCCTGGTCGGCCTCGATGACCGGGTCGCGGCTATGGGCGGTCGCCTGCGCATCGACTCGGGCAGCACCGGGACACTGCTGACGGCGGTGCTGCCGTGCGCCTGATCGTGGTCGAGGACCAGGCGCTGCTGCGCGAAGGACTGGCCGGTCTGTTCCGCGACGACGGTCACGAGGTGGTCGCTGCCCTCGGTGACTGCGAGGTCCTGGAGGAAGAGGTGCATCTGCACGATCCCGACCTGGTGGTGCTGGACGTGCGCATGCCGCCCACCTTCACCGATGAGGGTGCGCGGGCGGCCGCCTCGCTCAAGGCGGCACAGCCTGGCCTCGGCGTACTCCTCCTGTCACAGCACATCGAGACCTCCCTGACCGTGGACCTCGTGGGGCACGGCGGGTTTGGCTATCTGCTGAAGGACCGGGTGCTCGACGTGTCGGAGTTCCTCGCTGCCGCACGGCGGGTCGCCGGCGGAGGCTCGGCCCTCGACCCGCATGTCGTCAGCGCGCTGCTGAACCGATCGGCCGGCACCGACCAGCTCGCGACGCTGACCAGCCGCGAGCGCGAGGTGATCGCCCTGATGGCGCAGGGACTGACGAACACCGGGATCGCCCGCCGGCTGGTGCTCAGCGAGCGCACCGTCGAGGCGCACGTACGCCGACTGCTGCTGAAGCTCGACCTCGACGACTCCGAGGACGCCAACCGCAGGGTGCTGGCGGTGCTGCGCTACCTGGGCGTGCGCGGAGCACCGGCCTGAGACGCTGGACCCACGCTGGGCCGGATCAGGCGCTGAGCTCCTCGAGCTTGGCCTTCACCTGGATGAGGCTCGGGTTGGTCTGCGCCGTGCCGTCGGCGTACACCAGGGTCGGGACGGTCTGGTTGCCGTTGTTGGCCGATTCCACGATCGCCGCAGCCTCGGGTTGCTGCTCGATGTCGACGATGTCGTAGGCGATGCCCTCGCGGTCGAGCTGGCTCTTGAGGCGGTGGCAGTAGCCGCACCAGGGGGTGGTGTACATCGTGAACGAGCTCATGGGGGTGTCGCCTCCGGGATCTTCGGGTGGTGCCCACTCAACCACGGGGCTGGTGGCGATGTTCCCGCACCGGCGTCAGTCGGCGATGTCGTGCAGGCTTCCAACCGAGCTCAGCCGGGCCGTCAGAGGGCCCGGCTGAGCCGGGTCTCGATCCAGGCGATCCGGTAGCCGAGCTCGGCATTGACCCGGCGGATGCCGGTGTTGTGCTCCTCGTTGTGGGTGATGGCTGTCGTGGCGCCGGCTGCGGCGCCGCTGGCGTGGATGTGCCGTTTGAGCAGACTTGCCAGTCCGCGCCCACGGAAGTGGGGATCGATCCCGGTGTAGTGGACGATGAACTCTCCGGCGCCCACGCCACCGAAGCTGATGCCTGCGGGCGTCCCGTCGATGCGGACCACGGTTCCGACAGCGCGGGGCTCGCCGGCGAGGGCGGACCGGGCGCGGTCGAGACTCCACACGCCTTCGGTCGCGGTCTCAGGATTGGTCTGGCTGCGCTGGTACATCGCATCCACCGCTGCCTCGTCGGGGAACGCCAAGGTGGAGGAGTCGTCGAAGGAGAGTCCGTCCGGCTGCGGGGACGACGAGGCGAGGTCGGCTGCACCGGAGAGGTCCAGGATGGACGCGACCGATCGCTGGTCGACCGCGAACCCCCAGTGCTGGGCGATCTCGGTGGGACGGTCGTCGGCGGTGAAGATCCGGGCGGCCAGTCGCGTCGTCGTGGGCGGGACGATGACGCGCAACGCCGTATGGAGACGCGATCCGATGCCCTGCCGCTCGTGGTCCTGGGCGACGACGACGTTGAGGAACATGCTTCCCGGTCGCGCGTACGTGAACGCGGCCAACCATCCGACGGCGACGATCTCGCCGGCGTCCTCGACGACGCGGACCTCCAGGCTGGTCGTCATGTCCGGGTAGTCGAACGGGAAGCGCGACTCCGAGGAGGGCAGCATCGGCAGTCGCGCCTCGGTGAGGGCGATGATCGCTGCGTGGTCGTCGTTGGTGGCTGTCCTCATGGTCGTGACGCTAGAGCGCGCCCGCGACGTTGGCATCGGGGTCAGCACGGCATCGGTGTGGCGGTCAGAGGCGGTCGACCGCACCGGTGAGTCCGGTGGCGGGTCGACCGGTGAGGGTCAGCAGAAGGGCGCTGATCGGTCCGTGGACCTCGTCGGGCGCGGTCCCGTGGCGCCAGTCCGTGTCCGTCGCTACGAACGCGAGGTCGTCGTACCTCCTCGTGAATCGGAGGGGACCGGGGTATTCAAAGGTGCGCTCGGCGGCCGCGGCGGCCGCGTGGAGAGGCATGGGGACGTCGAGGCCGAGCGGGACCGCGATGTCCTGGGTGTGCACGAGGATGTCGAGCATCGGCTCGAGCGGCGTGACCATCGGCGCCCGGCGGCGGCTGCCGACCATGGCCCTCAGGGTTGTTGAGATCTCGGCGTGGGTCAGGGACGAGTCGGTTGCCAGCCGACGGGTCATGCGCTCCAGCGAGAACCCCGAGCGGACCAGCGGCCAGAGCACACTGCCGACGCTCGCATGGGCTTGAGCGAGGTGGGTGCCGACGTCGCGGACGGTCCAGCCGTCGCACAGGGAGGGCGTGGCCCATTGCGTCTCGCCGAGGTCGTCGAGCAGATCGGCCAGGCGGGTGCGCTCCTGGTCGATCACGGTCCAGATCCGTGAGAGCTCCATGACGCCTTCCATGCAGCGATAGTAGTACGAAGATCGAACCAATTGCTAGACTGAAGCCATGAGCGACCCCGGCATCGGCATCCTGCTCTTCGTCGCGAACCGCGCCATGGAGAAGAGGGCGTACGACGCGGTCGTGGCTGCCGGGCACGACGACATCACGCTGTCGCAGTCCCGGATCCTCGCCCGGATCGGGCCGGACGGCACGCGGATCGGTGAACTGGCGGAGGCGGCCCGAGTCACCAAGCAGACGGCGACCCATCTGGTCGACGAGCTGGTCTCGGCCGGGTACGTCGAGCGCGTGCCCGACCCCACGGATGGCCGGGCACGCCTGGTGCGGATGACCGCGAAGGCGCGCCGCGTCCTGCCCAAGGCGGGGGCCGAGGTCGAGCGGGTCGAGGCGGAGTGGCGCGACCACCTCGGCACTCGTGACTACGACAGCCTGGTCCGCATCCTGGGGCGACTGCGGGAGATCACCGACCCCTGGGCCTGAGCAGAGGGGTGCGGACCGGGGCGTGATTCGGGACGCAGGACGGGACATCGGTACCTGACGGGCGGGACACCGGGCCCGCGAAGGTTCCGGCATCAGCACCCGACCTTCATGAAGGAGTCCCCATGTCCCGCCCACGTCCGCTTGCTCGGCTCCCCCTTGCAGCAGCGGCCACTGCAGCGCTCCTCTCGATCGCCGGCCCCGTCCAGGCCGTCCAGGCCGTCCAGGCCTCGGCTGGCGCCGAGGCCGACGCAGGCACCGACTTCGCGTCCAGCACGGCTCAGGCTGCCACCAGCACCGGGGCGATCCCGGCGACGGGATCGATCGTCTACATCCACGCGTTCAACGTCTGGCTCACCCGGCCCGACGGCACCGGGCAGCGCGCCGTCACCGCGGACGGCACCGCGGCATCGCCGTACGAGCACCCGACGATGTCGAACGACGGAACCATCGCGGTGATGAAGGCCAACGCCATCGTGCGGATGCGCCAGGACGGCGTCGTGCTCAACCGGATCGTCCCGGAGAGCCTGTTCGTCCCCGACTACGACACCGTGACCATCGGTCCGGTCCTCGATCCCGAGATCTCGCCGGACGGCACCAAGATCGGCTACAGCCAGCTGCGACTCGAGCGCTACGGCAACGGCGGCTGGTTCGAGACCGAGGCGCTGACGGGCTTCACCGACGCGGCGCAGTGGTCGACACCCGACAAGTACGGCATCGTGATCGGCTATCAACCGGGCTGGGTCACCAACAGTCGAGTGGCCCTCCAGAAGAACGGCGACGTCCACATGGCCGACCTGGGTCAGGCGGCGAAGCCGTGGTTCTTCTCCGACGACATCTTCGGCCAGTTCGTCGAGCTCGTCGAACCCGAGGTGTCACCCGACGGCAAGCGGGTGCTGTTCGGTGTCAGCGGCGCAGGCATCGCGATGAAGACCGCCGTCGGCGACCCCCGGACGGGTACGCCGAGCAAGCCGACCGCCAACCCAGAGTGCTATCTGCTCGCGGACGACGGCCAGCCGGCGGCGATCGACGCGACCTTCGGCCCGGACAGCGACTCGGCGGTCTACAGCGAGGGCGGCGACCTGTGGGTCATCGGCGGCCTGGCCGCCTGCGTCGTCCCTGCGGCCGAGCAGGCGG
>JASLDK010000012.1 GCA_030145945.1 Nocardioides sp. | reverse complement strand
CACGGCGAGGGCAACGAGGTTGTTCGGACCCGACGAATCGCCCAGGACCGCAGGCCACAGATCGAGAACGCCGAGGACGATCGCGGCAACGACCGTGATCAACGTGGACACGGTGTGGACCCGAGCCGCCGTGATGCCCGTCCGGACAGTCCGGTCGTCCGCGACCCCGTAGGCCGCGACCGTCTGGGTGATCGACGCACCCACCCCGAGGTTGTTCGATGGGATGAGGGTCAGAACGGTGAGGATCAGCGCAAAGCTGCTGAACTCCCGGACGCCGTAGTTGTCGATGATCAGATAGCTGGTGACGAGCGCCGCAACGCCCTGGGGCACGAAGCCGAGGATGCGGGCCAGTGCGCTGTAGAGAACCGACTTCAACGCGTCACCGCGATCGCGTCATGCATCGGCAGCATTCGACTCCGGCAGCCCGAATCGACGCAGCGGAAAGTCAAGCGCTTCCGGCCACGCCAACACCGCTTCGCCCTGGACCCGCATGATCTCGTCGAGCAACTCAGCCGGTCCCTCGACGTCCGAGGGCTCCATCGGAGGATGCACCTGGAGATAGTTGCCACCGCGACCGTCCTGATGCGAGGTGACACACGTGACCGGAGCATTCGCCAGCACCGCAGCTCGCGCAGCACCGAACGAGCCGAGAACTTCACGACCCAGGAAGGTGACCGGCGTCCGACCGGGGACGTCCGAGGCGATGCACAGGACGATCCCGGGCTCCAACGCGGCGACCAGAGCGTCCGTACCGCCGCGTGCGGGCAGGAGTCGACCGCCCATTGCGACCACCTTCATGTGCTGTCGCAACATCTTGAAGGCGTTCTTGTCGAGGCCCTCCTCGATGACCAGGACCGTCAGGTCGGCACCCGCACGCTTGAGCGAGGCGAACATGCCGTCGAACCGCTGGTGGTGGCAGAAGCTCAGGATCATCGGTCGCGCCTGGTCCCGGTCGACGATGTGCTCGATCCCTCGCACCGGCTGACGGGTGATCTGGCGCGGCTTGTAGCGCATGTAGTTGCGCAGGGCCTGCTGCACCGCATAGCGACGGGCAAGCTCATCCACCTCGCCTGCGCGATGGGTTCTCCCCACCAGGAACTCCATGGCCTCGACGTAGCCGTCGCGGCCCCCGGGGGTTTCCCACAGCGCATCGATCTTGGAATCGATGATCCTCATGATCATCGGCACGGGGATCACTCCACGGACGTTCTGGAGCGCATCAGTGACCTTGCCCACGCGCAGACCGTAGCAGCGTGCCTCGGATCGCGCCGCCGATTCCGCGATCAGAGCTCGCGAGGACCACGTGCGCCGAACGCACTCGACTCGCCGATGCGGAGCCCTAGACTGCGCGCCATGACTTCACTGATGGATCGGCTGACCGAGGCTCGTCGTTGGGTCCCCTTGCCGATCCTCCTGACGATCGGACGTCGCCGGGCGCAGCGCATGTGGCAGGACCCGCAGCTGCGCGCCGCTGCCGAGGCAAGCATGCGCTGGCTGCTCCAGCACACCGATCGCCTCGACGAGGTCCCCGAGTTGACGCGTGAATACGTCGAGTTCGACGTCTTGCGCAACTACCGACGCTGGCATCCCGCCGACCTGATCGAGCAGCCTGTCGAAGGCGCCGAATGGCTGACCACCCAGCGCGATCACAGTCGCGGAGTGATCCTCAGCTTCATGCATCACGGCCAGTACGACGGGCTGGGCCCATCGTTGTGCCAGCAAGGCGTCGAGCTCCACGGCGTCGTCGCGCCGGAGGCCTTCGACCCGGCCACCGCGATCCAGTTCCGTCAGCACTTCAACGTGGTCAACGCCCACGCCGACATCCATCTGGTCAACGCCGCTGACGGCTCCGGTCGACTGCGCGAGCTGCTCGACCAGAACGCGGTCATCGCCATCGCCTCGGACGTGCCCGGACGCACGCCCGTCAACTTCATGGGCCATCACCTGCTCGGCTCCTTCGGCGCCGCGCGCCTCGCGGTCGAGAAGGACTGCCCGGTCGTCCTGGTGACCTCCCACCGGCTTCCCGACGGCCGACCGATGCTCAAGGTGCACGAGCCACTGGAGCCCAGCGACTTCAGCGACCCGGCCACCCTGCTGAACGAGATCTTCAAGCGGCACGAGCCAGCCATCCTGGCATGGCCGGCCGCCTACGACAGTCCGTTGGGCCGACTCGGCGGCGCCGTCGTGACGACCGACTGATCGCGAGGAACGACGTGTCGAGATCACTCGTCGTGAAAGTCACCTGCGGGACGGACGCGCCCGAACGGGCCAACCAGGGATTCACCGTCGCGGCCTCCGCCGCGGCCTCCGGAGTGCCCGTGTCGCTGTGGTTGACGGGCGAGGCCGCGTGGCTCGCCGTTCCGGAGCGGTCGGATGAGCTCGCACTCCCCCACGCAACCCCGATCGCCGACCTGCTCGACACCGTGCTCGCGACGGGGTCGGTGACCGTGTGCGGGCAGTGCGCGGCGCGGCGCTCGCTGACCGAGTCCGACCTGCTGGCCGGCGTACGCATCGCAGGGGCGGCGGTGTTCGTCGAGGAAGCACTCGCCGACGGCGCGCAAGCGTTGGTCTACTGACGTGCGAGCAGTGCTCCAGCGGGTGAGCTCGGCATCCGTCGCGGTCGACGGAGTCGTCGTCGGAGCGATCGACGAGCCTGGGCTGCTCGTCTACCTCGGCGTCACCCACGCCGACAGCGACGCCGAGGTCGCCTGGATGGCCCGCAAGATCAGGGATCTGCGCATCCTCGCTGATGAACACTCCGTTGGAGAGACCGGGGCGCCGGTCCTCGTCGTCTCGCAGTTCACGTTGTACGGCGACGCGCGCAAGGGGCGACGTCCCACCTGGATCGCCGCAGCACCGGGCCCCGTCAGTGAGCCGCTCTACGACGCGGTGTGTGCGGCGTTGGAGAGGGCCGGGACCCAGGTCGAACGTGGTGTTTTCGGCGCCGACATGAAGGTGTCCTCGGTCAACGACGGGCCCTTCACCGTGCTCATCGAGACTCCCTGACCGGCAACAGATAGGACGCGGACTCCGCGACGCCGGTCAGCAGGCGCGCACGATCCGCTGCCACCATCGCAGCAATGGTCTCCTCGATGGTGAAACGGGGCTCCCAGCCCAGCGCCCGCCGGATCGGCTCCGGATCCCCGGCCAGGACAGCAGCATCGGCGGGACGGGTCAGTCCAGCGTCGACATCGATCCGCGACCACGGATCATCGATGCCAGCAGCGGCGAAGGCGATGTCCACGACCGTGCGCAGATCGGTGAGGACGCCCGTCGCGACCTCGAAGTCGCCGGGCTCGTCGGCCGCGAGCATCATCCGCATCGCCCGCACATGGTCGGCTGCCGCACCCCAGTCACGCTCCACGTCCAGCCTGCCGAGGGTCAGCCGCTCCTGCCTCCCCTCGGCGATGGCGGCTGCAGCCGAGGTGATCTTGCGGACGACGAACGTGGTCCGGCGTACCGGGCTCTCGTGGATGTGCAGCACGGCGGCAACGGCGAAGCGTCCGGCATCCCGGACGGCCGTCACCGCCTCCTGTGCCATCTGCTTGCCCTGCGCATAGGGACTGCTCGAGGCGTCACCTGTCTGCTCGACCGACGCGGCCTGCAGGAACCGCGCATCCGGCACCTGTTCCAGCGCACGCAGCATCGCCACCGGCGCCGCCCCGTTGAGCGCGATCGCCGTCTCCGGTTCCGACCACGACAGTCCGACCGATGACATCGCAGCGAGGTTGTAGACCTCGGCCGGCCGGATGTCCCGCACCAGGGCTGCGAATCCGGCCTCGTCCGCGAGATCCAGCCCGACCAGTTCAATGTCCTCCAGGTAGGGACGCATCGTCGCCGCGGCCGGCGAACCAGGGCGATGGGTCCCGACCACACGCATCCCCTCAGCACGCAGCAGGCGTGCCAGATGAATGCCGTCCTGACCGGTCACGCCGGTGACCAGCGCGACGGGACGCCCCGGCATCAGGGGCGTTCGGACCGGTGTCGCACCAGCCGCGCCAGATCGTCCAGGTCGGAATCGACCATCAGCCGCGCCAGCGCCTGGGCGTCGGTCTCGGCCTTCCACCCCAACACCTCGCGCGCCTTGGTCGCGTCGCCGATCAGCGCATCCACCTCCGAGGGCCGCTCATAGGCCTCGTCGTAGCGCACGTGGTCCTCCCAGTTCAGGCCCGCGTGGGAGAACGCGTAGTCACAGAACTCACGGACCGTCGTACCGATGCCCGTGGCGAGGACATAGTCCTGGGGCTCGTCGTGCTGCAGCATCCGCCACATGCCCTCGACGTACTCGGGCGCG
>JASLDK010000426.1 GCA_030145945.1 Nocardioides sp. | reverse complement strand
GTCGGCGGTGATGCCGGCGTTCGCCACCAGCACCTCGACGGGGCCGTGTGCCTCCTCGGCGGCGGCGAACGCCGCGTCGACCTGGGCCTGGTCGGTGATGTCGCAACGCAGGTCGAGGGCACCTTCGGGTGCCCCGCCGTTGCGGGTGGTGACGGCGACCTGGTCGCCGAGTTCGAGAAAGGCCTCCGCGACGGCGCGGCCGATGCCGCGGTTGCCTCCGGTGACCAGGACGGACCTTGATGCGCTCACGCCCCACGACGCTAACGATTACCGAGGGGTACTCCGAATCACCTCCGCGGAGTGGATCCGGCGTGTCGCGGGAGAACGCAGAACCCCCGCCGGAGCGGGCTCCTGCGGGGGTTCGGCACGGTGGTGAGGCTGCTCACTCGTCCTCGAGGCGGAAGCCGATCTTCATGGTGACCTGGAAGTGCTCCACGTCGCCGTCCTTGACCTGGCCGCGGACCTGGGTGACCTCGAACCAGTCGAGGTGGCGCAGGGTCTGGCCGGCCCGGTGGACGCCATTGCGGATGGCCTCGTCGATGCCCTCCGGGGAGGTTCCGACGATTTCGCTGATGCGGTAGGTGCGGTTCGACATGCCGCCCACCCTACTGATGTCGCCCTGTCGACCTCGACGTCCTCGACCACGGGTCGCGGCGTAGGCTTGCGGTCATGGACGCCATCCGCATCACCACGGCCGGCTCCAGCCCCCAGGACGATCTGGCCCGCCGCCAGAAGAAGTACGTCATCGCGATGACCATCCGCACCCTGTGCTTCATCGGCGCGGCCATCAGCGGCGCCGCCGGCATCCACTGGCTGTGGCCCTTCCTCATCCTGGCCGCGATCGTCCTGCCCTATCTTGCGGTCGTGATGGCCAACGCCAACGACAGCCGCGCCACCTCCCTCCCCCTCACCGGTGGCGGCAACGCCCAGCGTCAGCTCGGCGAGGGCTCCCACGGCGGACTGGGCGCCCCGTCCAGTGAGAACCAGCAGGACGGTCCTGGTGCCTGACGTCTGCTCTGCCAAGGACTGCCGGGAGCCGGCTCAGTGGCAATTGCTGTGGAACAACCCCAAAATCCACACCCCCGATCGCCGCAAGATCTGGCTCGCCTGCCCCGCCCATCGGGAATCACTCGAGGCCTTCCTCGGCGCCCGCGGCTTCCTCCGCGACACCCTCCCCCACTCTCCCGCCGAGTCGTGAGTTGTGACGCGCGAGTCGTGAGTTCTGACCGCCGAGTCGTGAGTTGTGACGCCCGAGTGGTGACTTCCGTCCGTATCTGACGTCACTTCCGTCGCCGCGGGAGCCATTGATACTCCACAGGTACGCCGTGGGCAGGCCTCCTCCACAGGTCGGCTGCTCCATGATTGTCCGAATCGACGTGCTCCCGCACCGTCGTACGTCATGGAACTCGAACACCTTCCCGAAGCACCCTTCCACGTCCGTGAGGCCGAACGACACGGACTCACGCCGAGGCTGATTCGTCAGGCGGCTGCCGACGGCCTCGTGATCCGCGTCCTGCGCGGCACCTATCGGCGAGCCGACACGACCGACTCCTATGATCTGCGAGCGCAGGCCGTTGCGTTGGCCGTGACGCCGAATCACGTCGCAGTCGACCGCACCGCGGCTTGGATCCACGGCGTCGACGCCAACACCTTCTCCGAGCACGACCTTCTCCCCACGATCGAGACCTGCGCATTGCGCGGCCGGAACCCGACCCGATGCCAGGAAGCAGCCGGTCGAACGCGGGACCTACTACCTTCTGACATCTGCGAGATCGCGGGGATCAGGGTGACGACCCCGGTCCGCACCGCACTCGATGTCGGCTGTCATCTGCGGCGGCGCGAGGCATTCGCGACCATGTGCCTCCTGGCGCGCGAACGCCACTTCACCAGCGCCGATCTGATGCGGGAGCTGCCGCGTTTCAAAGGGCGACGGGGCGTCATCCAGTGCCGAGGGTTGGCTGCGCGAGTCACCCCGAAGGTCGAGTCCCATCGCGAGGCGTGGGTTCTTCTGGATGTTCTCGACGAAGGCCTCCCCGAGCCCGAGCTCCAGTGGTGGATCACGATCGACGACGTCCCGACGTACCGACTGGACCTTGCCTACGTCCACGCGAAGGTCTGCGTCGAGTACAACGGCATGGAATGGCACGAGTTGACGCAGGAGCAGCGGCACAACGATGAGGTACGCCGGAAGTGGCTGATCGAGGACGGGTGGACCGTGATCGTCGTGAGGCGCGGAGACTTCACGGGCTCGGCTCGGGACCGCTGGCTGCGCCAACTTCGCGACGCCCTCGCGCCGACGTACACGAATCGTCGGTGGTGACGACCGAAATTCTGCGCGGAGCGCTGGTCAACGTCAGTTCCCGCGTCACAACTCACCACTCGCTGGTCACAACTCACCACTCGCGCGTCAGATCTCACGACTCGCGCGTCACAAGTCACGATTCGCGGGTCAACCACCGATGGCGGACATGGGGCGGTCGGGTTGGAGAAAAGTGGGGTCGTCGATGCCGTGGCCGGGGAGCTTGCCCCACATGGCGGTGCGCCAGCGGACGGCGAGGTCCTCGTCCGAGGCGCCAGAACGCAGAGCGAGCCGGAGGTCGGACTCCTCACGGGCGAACAGACAGTTGCGGATCTGCCCGTCGGCGGTGAGGCGGACCCGGTCGCAGTCGCCGCAGAACGGGCGGGTCACGGAGGCGATCACGCCGACGGTGGCGGGTCCACCGTTGACGGTGAACAACTCGGCGGGGGCGCTGCCGCGCGGTTCCTGGGCCGCGGTGAGCGAGAACCGGCTCTCCAGCGAGGCGAGGATCTCGTCAGCCGTGATCATGTCGCTGCGGTCCCAGCCGTGCTGGGCGTCGAGGGGCATCTGCTCGATGAAGCGCAGGTGGTAGCCGCGGTCGATGCACCACTGGAGCAGGTCCGGTGCCTCGTCGTCATTGACCCCGCGCAGCAGGACCGCGTTGACCTTGACCGGACCCAGGCCGGCGGCCTCTGCCGCGGCCAGGCCCTCGACCACGTCGCGGAACCGGTCCCGGCGGGTGATCTGGTGGAAGACGTCGCTGCGGACGGTGTCGAGGCTGACGTTGGCCCGGTTGAGTCCGGCCTCCGCCAGCGCTGACGCGGTCTTCGCCAGGCCCAGCGCGTTGGTCGTGATGGACATCTCGACGTCCGCGTCCACCGCACGGACCTGCCGGACGATGTCGACGAGCCCACGGCGTACGAGCGGCTCACCGCCCGTGAACCTCACCTCGCGGACGCCGCGCCGGCGGACCGCGACGCCGATCAGCCGGACGACCTCGTCGTCGGTGAGCTGCTGGTCGTTGGGCATCCAGTCCAGGCCCTCGGGGGGCATGCAGTAGGTGCAGCGCAGGTTGCATCGGTCGGTCAGCGACACCCGCAGGTCGGTCGCGATCCGACCGTGCTGATCGAGGAGCTGGTGGACGACGGGCTGCACACCTCCATCCTAGGCAGGCGCCCGGTTGGCTGGCGGCTGGTGCGCCAGTCGCATCGGTGCGCGGATACCGTTGGGCCGTGTTCTCCTGGCTGTCCTCCTGGCGATTCCTGATCAGCCGGCGCTGGGTTCTCTTCTTCCTCGCCATCATCCTGGTCGGTTGGGCGACCTGGTGGCTCGGCGAGTGGCAGTTCGGACGACTCGAGGATCGCAAGCAGCACAACGCGATCG
>JASLDK010000420.1 GCA_030145945.1 Nocardioides sp. | reverse complement strand
CGCGATCGCGGCAATGTCGTCGGCGACCAGCGCGGAGGCGACACGGAGCAGTTCGTCGTCGGCCAACTGCTCCGGGTCCACGGGGCGTGGGCCGTACTTCCCGGGCTCCGCGACACCGACGAGCGACAGCTCGCTGCGCCCTCGGCCGGAGACCCCGGCGGCGAGGATCCTGTCGGCGGTCGCCCGCGGCACCAACTTGTCGCGCGCCTCGGCGTACTCGTTGAGCCTGCGCAGGAGCGCCAACTGCTGGGCCCCGGGCAACTCGTCCCCGGCTGCGTCAGCGTGACCCGACTCGTCCTCCGGCCAGGCCAGCCACGGCGTCGTGTCCCCCGCCCGCAGCGCTGCCGCCCATCCCCAGGCACGTCGCTGACCGTTCATGGGGCCACGTTAGAGGTTCCGCCAGTAGGGGCTGTCGACAGGGCGCAGCCGGTGGGCGTCCGGGCGGGGTTGTAACACGCTGTCCACCTGACTACCCGGCACTTGACGGCAGTGATTTCGCCGGAATCGGCGATTTCAGTGCCGTGAACCGCGGGGAAGTCAGGTGGACAGCGTGTTACACGACAGCGCCGGCGAGCGCCCGTACGACGGCCGAGGGGCTGGGGCGACCGAGCTCGCCGGCCATCCAGGCGCTCGTCGCCACGACCGCACCCAGGTCGACACCGTGCTCGATGCCGAGGCCGGTGAGGAACCAGACCAGGTCCTCGGTGGCGAGGTTGCCCGTCGCGCTCTTGGCGTAGGGGCAGCCGCCGAGGCCACCAGCGGAGGCGTCGTACGTCGTGATGCCGGACTGCAGGCCCGCGTGGACGTTGGTCAGGGCCTGGCCGTAGGTGTCGTGGAAGTGGAGCGCGAGTCGCTCGCACCCGATACCGGCATCCTTGAATGCTGCGACCAGCGCGCGGACGTGCCCCGCGGTCGCGACGCCGATGGTGTCGCCGAGGCTGAGCTGGCCGACGCCGAGATCGAGCAGCCGCTTGCCGACGGAGACGACCTGCTCGATCGGGACGGCGCCCTCCCAGGGGTCGCCGAAGCACATCGAGACGTAGCCACGCACGTCCATCCCGTGCCCCAGAGCCGCGGCGATGGTCGGCTCGAACATCTCGAACTGGGACTCGAGAGTGCGGTTGAGGTTCTTGTTGGCGAAGGTCTCCGTCGCCGAGGCGAAGACCGCGACGTGACGCAGGCCGAGGGCGACGGCCCGGTCGAGGCCGCGCTGGTTGGGCACGAGCACCGGCATGTTGCGTGCGGCGTCGCCGAGCCCGCCGTCCTCGGTGGTGGCGGTGAGGCCGGTCATCAGGTCGGCGGCATCGGCCAGCTGCGGAACCCAGTCGGGGTGCACGAAGCTGGTCGCCTCGACGATCGGCAGACCGGCCGCGAGGAGACGCTTGATGAAGGCGGACTTCGTCGCGGTGGGTACGGCGGTCTTCTCGTTCTGCAGACCGTCGCGGGGACCGACCTCGTAGATCGTGACCTTCGCGGGCAGGCCGGGCTCGGGGACGACCATCGGCAGCGCGGTCATGCGTTTGCCTCCTTGGCGGTGTCGATGCCGTCGACGCTCTCGACGACTAAGAGTTCCGCGCCCAGCGCAACCTGTTGGGCGACCGTCGCGGCGACCCGTGTCACCGTGCCGGCGTAGGGCGCCTTGAGCGCGAGCTCCATCTTCATCGCCTCCACGACGCCGAGCACCTGGCCCTCGGTGACGTGGTCCCCCTCGGTGACACGTACGTCGAGCACGGTTCCCGGCATCGGCGCGACGACAGTGCCGTCACCGGCGGCTGCCCCGTGGTCGGCGCTGGCGTCGGGACGGGTGAAGACGTAGCGCTGGCCACGGTGGGCGAGCTCGACGCCGTGCCTCGTGGTCCGCGCCACCGTGCCGTCCGGGATGCGGGCGGGGGTGGCGGGCTCGTCGAACTCGACGGTCGTGGGTGCCGCTGGGGCGCCCATCCGGAAGCCGTCACCCGCGAAGGGCCCCACGGGTGCAGTGTTCTGGTCCATCCAGAGGCGGGCGGCGATCGCGCGAGCCGGCGCCGGGTCGGGCACGGCGACGTCGTGACGATCGAGCCACGCAGTGTCGATCCCGCCAGGCTCGGCGAACTCCGCCCCGTCAGCGAGCGTGCGCAGGAAGCCGGTGTTGGTGGTGAGACCAAGGATCGCGGTGTCGTCGAGCGCGGCCACGAGAGCCCGGCGGGCGCGGTCACGATCGACGGCGTGGACGATGACCTTGCCGAGCATCGGGTCGTACGACGTGCTCACGACCTGGCCGGACTCGAGGGCGTGGTCCACCCGGATGCCCTCCCCCGAGGGCCAGTGCACCACGGTCGCCGTACCGGCCTGGGGCAGGAAGCCGCCGAAGGCGTCCTCGGCATAGACCCGCGCCTCGATGGCGTGACCCTCGACGGTGACGTCGTCCTGGGTGAAGCCGAGCGGCTCCCCCGCAGCGATCCGCAGCTGCAGCTCGACCAGGTCGACCCGCTCACCACGGACCCGAATGACCTCCTCGGTCACCGGATGCTCCACCTGCAAGCGAGTGTTCATCTCCAGGAAGTAGAACTCGCCGGTCGCGTTGTCGAGCAGGAACTCGACCGTCCCGGCGTTCGTGTAGCCGACCTCGCGGGCCAGATCGACCGCAGCTGCGGTGATCCCCGCACGTTGCTCGGCGGAGAGTGCCGGCGCCGGCGCCTCCTCCAGCACCTTCTGGTGGCGGCGCTGGGTGGAGCAGTCGCGCTCGAAGAAGTGCACCACGTTGCCCGCGGTGTCACCGAACACCTGGACCTCGATGTGACGTCCGCGTTCGACGTACTTCTCGACGAGCAGGGTGTCGTCGCCGAACGAGTGCGTGGCCTCGCGGGCTGCAGCAGCGCAGGCCTCGGCGAAGTCGTCGGCCGACCGGACGACCCGCATGCCCTTGCCACCGCCGCCGGCCGCGGCCTTCACCAGCACCGGATAGGCGAAGGTGGCGGGGTCCGCGTCGACGGCGTACGACGGAACGACCGGAACCCCCGCTGCGACGGCGATCTCGCGGGCTGCGTCCTTGCGACCCATCGCGTCCATGACGGCTGCGCTCGGGCCGACGAGGACGACGCCCTCAGTGCCCTCCAGCTCACGCGCGAAGGCTGAACGCTCCGACAGGAAGCCGTATCCGGGGTGGACGCCACAGGCTCCCTGACCCCGGCGGTGGGCGGTCTCCACGATGTCGTCGATGTCGAGATAGCTGGCCACCTCGACGGCTTCGTCCGCTGCCCGGACGTGCGGGGCGTCGCGATCGGCGGCGGTGTGGACGGCCACGGTCGGGATGCCGAGACGTCGGCAGGTGCGCATGACGCGCAGCGCGATCTCGCCACGGTTGGCGACGAGGACGCGGGCGAAGGAGGGAGTACCGATCAAGGACATCGCGATCACATCCGGAAGATGCCGTAGTTGGGGGCTGGCGTGGGCACGGCGGTGGTGACCTCCAACGCCATGCCGAGGATCCGCCGGGTGTCGGCGGGGTCGATCACACCGTCGTCCCACAACCGCGCCGAGGCGTAGTAGGGCGAGCCCTGCGTCTCGTACTGCTCCTTGATCGGCGCCTTGAACTCCTCATCGTCCTCGCGGCCGGCGACCGTGGCGAGCACGCCTGCCGCCTGGTCACCGCCCATCACGGAGATCCGGGAGTTGGGCCACATCCACAGGAAGCGCGGGTCATAGGCACGCCCGCACATGCCGTAGTTGCCGGCACCGAAGGAGCCACCGATGACGACGGTGAGCTTGGGTACGACGGAGCAGGCGACCGCGGTGACCAGCTTGGCCCCGTCGCGGGCGATGCCGCGGTTCTCGTACTCGCGGCCGACCATGAAGCCGGAGATGTTCTGCAGGAACAGCAGCGGGATCCCGCGCTGGTTGCACAGCTCGACGAAGTGCGCACCCTTGAGGGCGGACTCGGAGAACAGGATGCCGTTGTTGGCGACGATCCCGACCGGATGCCCGTGGATGCGGGCGAAACCGCAGACCAGCGTCTCGCCGTAGAGCTGCTTGAACTCCTGGAGCCGGCTGCCGTCGACCAAGCGACGGATGACCTCGCGGACGTCGTACGGCGTGCGGGTGCTCGTCGGGACGACGTCGTAGATGCTCTCCGGGCTCTCGAGCGGCTCCTCGACCTCTCCGCGCTCTGCGGCGTCGGGAGCGGGCAGGGTGTCCACGATGCCGCGCAGGATGCGCAGCGCGTGGGCGTCGTCGTCGGCCAGGTGGTCGACGACACCGGACTTGCGGGCGTGCACGTCACCGCCGCCGAGGTCCTCGGCACTGACGACCTCGCCGGTCGCGGCCTTCACCAGCGGCGGTCCCCCGAGGAAGATGGTGCCCTGGTTCTTGACGATGACGGTCTCGTCCGACATCGCGGGGACGTAGGCGCCACCGGCGGTGCAGGACCCCATCACCGCAGCCAGTTGTGGGATTCCGCGAGCCGACATGTTGGCCTGGTTGAAGAAGATCCGGCCGAAGTGCTCCTTGTCGGGGAACACTTCGTCCTGCATCGGCAAGAAGGCGCCGCCGGAGTCGACGAGGTAGACGCAGGGCAGGTTGTTCTCGGCCGCGATCGTCTGCGCCCGCAGGTGCTTCTTGACCGTGATCGGGTAGTAGGTGCCGCCCTTCACGGTCGCGTCGTTGGCGACGACCATCACGTTGCGGCCCTCGACGCGACCGATCCCGGCGACGACGCCCGCCGACGGGACGGCGTAGTCCTCGTCGGGACTGCCCGGCTTGCCATACATGCCGTACGCCGCCAGCGGGGCGACCTCGAGGAACGGGCTGCCCGGATCGAGCAGGCCATCGACACGGTCACGGGCGAGCAGCTTGCCGCGGCCGATGTGCTTGGCGCGGGCGGCCTCACTGCCGCCCTGATGGACGCGCGCGAGCCGCTCGCGCAGGTCGGCGGCCAGGTCGCGGAGGGTGGGCTCGGGGGTCTCGGGCACGACGCTAGGTTAACGATCATTAACCTGATGCGCAATGGCTGCCGCTGCCGTCGACCGGTGACGGCCGAGCGGCTGCGTAGGCTCCGGCCATGCGCCCGGCCCCGGTTCCCTCGCTGATCGCCGCCCTCGTCGTACCCCTACTGCTGGCGGGCTGTGGGGCGGACGGTGCCGACGGTCCTGCGAAGAAGGATGCGCCTGCCACCGCCTCGTCGAAGGTGTCCGACGAACCCCTCGACGGGGACTACACCCAGCCGGGGCTCGCCCAGGATGCGTCCGTCCCGGATTTCTGCAAGGCCATGGCGGAGGTGGACACCGCCATCGACGACGCACAGACGCCCGCCGGCGACCCCGCCGACGCGTGGCTGCGGATCGTCACCGCCATCGATGCCGTGTGGGAGACCGGTGTTCCCAGCAGCCTTCCGGCCGCGGGCACCGCGGAGATCACCCACATCGATCGCCTGATCCGGCAGAGCAACTCGGTGCGGGAGTTCAATGACGCCGTCCGGGCGGATCCGCCGAAAGGGCGCGCGGTCGACACCTGGCTGTCCAGCAACTGCAAGTGACCCTCGCCGTCGCAGGTCCCGCTAGCCTTCCGGGGTGAGTGAGCCGAGTCGACGCGAGCAGATCCTGGCCACCGCGGCCGACCTGTTCGCCGCCCGCGGCTTCCACGGGGTGTCCGTCGCCGACCTCGGCGCGGCCTGCGGGATCTCCGGGCCCGCGCTCTACAAGCACTTCTCGTCCAAGCAGGCCGTGCTCGCCGAGATGCTGACCTCGATCAGCGAGCGGTTGCTGTCCGTCGGGCAGGCACGTGTGGCCGCGGCCGACGGCTCACCGGAGCTCGCCCTGCGCGGCCTCGTCGACTGGCACGTCGAGTTCGCCCTCGGGCACCGACCCCTGATCATCGTCCAGGACCGGGACTGGGAGTCCCTCCCCCGAGACGCTCGCGAGCAGGTACGCCGACTGCAGCGGTCCTACGTCGGCCTCTGGGCCGACCAGCTCCGCGCCCTGCGGCCCGAACTCGACGCCCCTCGGGCCCACGCCGCCGCCCAGGCCGCCTTCGGCCTGCTGAACTCCACCCCCCGCGCGGGCCACGCCATCCCCGACGGCGTACTGCGGGACTTGTTGGCGTCGATGGCGCTGGGCGCGCTGGGGGTCGCGCGGGGATAGTCCTGCCTGACTCCAACGGGCCATTTTCTGCAGTGTGCCGCGAACCTACGCTCGTTTCATGCGCCCCATGATCGGCCTCGCGTTCAGTCTCTCGTTGGCCGCAGGCGGCCTGGTGTCGGTCGCCGCGTCGCCCGCGCCTGCGGAGGAGCAGCAGGCGGCAGCAGTTCAGTCGATCACCTTCCTGCCCACCGGCGGTGAGCAGACCTTCGTCGTGCCGGGTGGCGTCACCACCGTCCGCGCGGTGGCCGTCGGGGGGCGGGGCGGCAGCGGTGGCACGGGCGGCTCCGGCGGGTACGGCGCGCTGGCGATCGCAGACCTAGCGGTCGCGGCCGGCCAAACCCTCTACATCGAGGTCGGCGGCAACGGCACCGGCATGACGGGCGGATTCAACGGAGGCGGCACGGGCGGCGATGGCGCCTACGAGGACGGCGGCGGCGGCGGGGGCGCATCAGACATCCGGACCGCACCGCGCGCCGCAGGCACTTCGCTCGCCCTACGACTCCTGGTCGCAGCGGGTGGCGGAGGCGGGGGCGGCTCGACACCGTCTCCGGGGACGACCAACGGCGGTGGCACCGCCGGCGCCGTGCCGACCGCGGGGCAGGGGTACGGCGGCGGCGGCAAACCCGGGACCGCCACGACCGGCTGGTTGCCCCGCCGGTCGTGGCGGTC
>JASLDK010000282.1 GCA_030145945.1 Nocardioides sp. | reverse complement strand
CCCGAGCAGCCCGAGCAGCCCGACCTCGACGACGACCTCGACGACGACCTCGAGGACGAGTTCGACGAGGACTTCGGGGCGCTGCCCCCGCCCGCCGCGCCGGTGTTCGGCGGCCTCGAGGACCTCCCCGAGGGCTACCGCAGCGGCTTCGCCTGCTTCGTCGGGCGCCCCAACGTCGGCAAGTCGACGCTGACCAACGCGCTGGTCGGGCAGAAGATCGTCATCACCTCGGACAAGCCGCAGACCACGCGGACCGTCGTCCGCGGCATCGTGCACCGGACCGACGGCCAGCTCGTCCTCGTCGACACCCCGGGCCTGCACCGCCCGCGCACGCTGCTCGGCGAGCGGCTCAACGACCTGGTGAGGACGACGTGGGCCGAGGTCGACGTGGTCGCGGTGTGCTTCCCCGCCAACGAGAAGATCGGCCCCGGCGACACCTTCCTGGTCAACGAGCTCGCCAAGGTCCGTCGTACGACGAAGATCGCGGTGGTCACCAAGACCGACCTGGCCACCGCCGATCGGATCGGCGAACACCTGCTCGACATCGCCGAGCTCGGCCGCCAGACCGGCACCGAGTGGGCCGAGATCGTGCCGGTCTCCTCCGTCGGCGGCGACCAGATCGAGCTCCTGGGCAACCTGCTGGTCGCGTTGATGCCGGAGGGCCCGCCGCTCTATCCGGACGGCGACCTCACCGATGCCCCCGAGGAGATCCTCGCCGCCGAGCTGATCCGCGAGGCTGCGTTGGACGGCGTCCGCGACGAGCTCCCGCACTCCAGCGCCGTCGTGGTCCAAGAGATGGGGCTGCGCGAGGACCGTCCCGAGGACAAGCCGCTGCTCGACATCCACGCCAACCTGTACGTCGAGCGCGACTCCCAGAAGGGCATCATGATCGGCAAGAAGGGTGCCCGGCTCCGGACGGTCGGGACCAACGCCCGCAAGCAGATCGAGGCCCTGCTCGGCACCCCCGTCTACCTCGACCTGCAGGTCAAGATCGCCAAGGACTGGCAGAAGGATCCGCGCCAGCTGCGGAAGCTGGGCTTCTAGGAGTTCAGCCGGCCTGACGGCCCAGCACCAACGCGAGCTGGAGTGTCAGCGCATCGCGGGGGACCGACGGGGTCAGGCCGGTGAGGTCGGCGATCTGGCCGAGGCGGTAGCGGACCGTGTTGGCGTGCACGAACAGGGCGCGTGCGGTGGCCTCGATCCCGCCGCCGTTGGCGAAGTAGGCGACCAGGGTCTCGACGAGCTCGCCGCGCGACGCGTGCAGGGGTGAGAAGAGCTGCTCGACGGCCTCCTGACGTGCCAGGTCGTCACCGGCGAGGATGCGTTCGGGGAGCAGGTCGTGCGCCGACACGGGACGCGGTGCGTCCGGCCAGCCCACGGCTGCTCGCAGCGCGCCGAGCGCGATGCTGGCCGACACGTGCGCATGCGCGAGGTCGGTCGCCGCGGGCCCGACCACCACGGCGCCCTCACCGAAGAGGTGTACGACGGCTGTGGCGTCCTTCTCGAGCTCATCGACGCCGCCCAGGATCACGACCAGCAGATGACCCTGGACTGCGCTCAGGGCGTCGAGACCGGCGTCCTTGGCTGCCCGTCGTACGTCGTCGAAGACCTCGGTCTGCTGACCGTTGGCCTCAGGCGGGGCGGTGCCGACGACCACCGCGACCTCGCCCGTCGAGGACCAACCCACCGCGCTGGCGCGCGAGAGCACCGACTCGTCGGTCTCCGCACGGAGAACCGCGTCGACGGCCAGTGCCTCGAGACGGGCGTCCCAACGGCCACGGACCTCTGCTGCCCGGGCATAGACCTCGGCGGTCGCGAAGGCCACCTCACGGCCATAGCGCAGCACGGCGCCGTGGACATCCGGCAGCACCACGGGATCGAGGAGCCGCTCGATGTTGGCCTCGACCTCGTCGATGGTCAGCTTGATCAGGTCCACGGTCTGGTGCAGGTCAACGGTGCCCGCCATCGCCCGCGGCGCCACGCCGAACACCTGCCCGACCATGGCATCGTCCTGCGGGTCGGGCCCGCTGCTGTCGGCGTACCAGTCGACGAATCCCTTCACGCCGGCCTGGACGATCATCGCGACATAGGAGCGTTCCTCGGCGCTGAGCGCGCGGAACCACGCCAGATCCGCCTCCATCCGAGCGACGGCGGCGGTGCTCAACGAGCCCGTGGCGGCGCGGAGTTGGCGCGTGGCCTCGGCCCGTTGGGCCGAACCGGTGGGGGACATGGGCTCAGCCTATTGCCCCCAGGATGCGTCGTCGTGGTTGAATCGTTGACCATCGCTAGCAGGAGCGAGCATGCGCTAGCGGGCGGCCAAGGGGGAGCACATGGGCGACATCCAGTACGTCACGCTGCACGGCAAGCGCCGCGCCTACGTTCGCAAGGGCACCGGACCAGCGATTCTTCTGCTGCACGGGCTCGCCTGCGACCACACCACGTGGGAGCAGGTGATCGACGAGCTCGCCGAGCGCTACACGGTGATCGCTCCCGACCTGCTCGGACACGGCCTGTCCGACAAGCCGCGGGCCGACTACAGCCTCGGCGGCTATGCCAACGCGATGCGCGACCTGCTGACCGTGCTCGGCATCGACAAGGTCAGCGTCGTGGGCCACAGCTTCGGTGGCGGCATCGCGATGCAGTTCGCCTACCAGTTCCCCGAGCGCACCCAACGCGTGATGCTCGTGTCCAGCGGCGGCCTGGGCCCCGAGGTCACCCCGATGATCAAGCTCATCCAGGCACCTGGCTGGTTCCGGGTCATGGGCGTGCTGACCCTGCCCGGCCTGCGCCACGTGGAGACCTTCGCGCTCCGGGCGGCGGCAACCCACATCGACTTCGGCCCGCTGCGCAAGATCACCCGCGACCTCGATGAGGCCGCCGACATCCTCGACACCTGGCGCAGTCGGCGCACCCGGTTCGCGATCCGGCACCTGGTCCGCACCGTCATCGACTGGCGCGGTCAGATCGTCACGATGTCGGACCGCGCCTACCTCAGTGAGGCGATGCCGCTCGCCGTTCTGTGGGGTGCCGACGACCTCGTCATCCCGGTTGCGCACGCGGCCAACGCTCTCGAACTCGCCCCCGACGTACGCGTCGACGTGCTGGCCGAGTCCGGGCACTTCCCGCACAAGGACCACCCGGAGGAGTTCGTCCGGTTGCTCGACGAGTTCATCGCCGGAACCGAGCCCGCGACCTACAACCGGGCCCGGTTCCGCAAGATGCTGCGCGTGGGCGCGACATCGGACGCTGCCGCCGAGGTCGCGCCAGCGGTGACGCCTCAGGCGTCGCCGCCCTCCTGGAGCACGCCGGCCACCGCGGTCGGGTCGTCGATCCGGTAGCGCTCGACGGCCTCCTTGACCCGGGCCGGGTCGATCTCCCCGGCGTCGGCCAGCGCGGCCAGTGCCTGCACGACCACCGAGGGTGCGTCGACCTGGAAGAACCGGCGAGCAGCCGGTCGGGTGTCCGCGAAGCCGAAGCCGTCCGTGCCGAGCACGTGGTAGTCGCTCGGCACCCACGGCGAGATCTGCAGCGGCACCGCCGTCATGTAGTCCGAGACCGCGATGACCGGCGTGAGCGCATTCGGTCCCTCACCCAGGACCTGCGCGACGTACGCCGTGCGGTGCGCCTCGTCGGGATGCATCCGGTTCCACTTCTCGGTCGCGATGCCGTCGCGGGAGAGCTCGTTCCACGAGGTGACCGACCAGGTCTCGGCACGCACGCCCCACTCCTCGGCGAGCATCCGCTTGGCCTCGACGATCCACGGGAACCCGACACCCGAGGCGAGCAGGCGCACCGTCGGCCCCTCGCCCGCGGCCTCGTCGACGCGGTACATGCCCTTGAGCAGACCGGTGACGTCGAGGCCCTCGGGCTCGGCGGGCTGGGCGACCGGCTCGTTGTAGACGGTGATGTAGAAGATCACGTCCTCGCCGCGCGGGTGCTCGTCGCTGGCGCCATACATCCGCTCCAGGCCGCTGCGCATGATGTGCCCGACCTCGTAGCCGAACGCCGGGTCGTAGTGCACGACGGCCGGGTTGGTGACAGCGAGCAACGGCGAATGGCCGTCGGCGTGCTGCAGTCCCTCACCGGTGAGCGTGGTGCGTCCGGCTGTCGCACCGATCAGGAAGCCGCGTGCCATCTGGTCGGCCATCGCCCAGATCGAGTCACCCGTGCGCTGGAATCCGAACATCGAATAGAAGATGTAGAACGGGATCATCGCCTCGCCGTGCGTGGTGTACGACGAGCCCGCGGCGATCGCCGACGCCATCGCACCGGCCTCGGAGATGCCCTCGTGCAGCATCTGCCCGTTGGCGGACATCTTGTATTGCAGCAGCATGTTGCGGTCCACGGACTCGAACTGCTGGCCGTGCGGGTCGTAGACCTTGGCCGACGGGAACATCGCGTCCATGCCGAAGGTGCGGTATTCGTCCGGTGCGATCGGGACGATCCGCTGCCCGATCCCCGGGTCCTTCATCCAGTCCTTGAGCAGCCGCACCGCGGCCATCGTGGTCGCGACCTTGTGGGTGCCGGCGCCCTTCTTGAGCTCGGCGTAGACGCTGTCGCCCGGCAGGGTGAGCATGGTCGAGCGGTCACTGCGGCTCGGCAACGAGCCGCCGAGCTGACGACGCCGCTCCATCATGTATTCGATCTCGGGGGAGCCCGCGCCCGGGTGGAAGAAGGGTGCGGTCCCGTTGGCCTCGTAGGCCGCCTCGAGGTCGCGGTCGCTGATCGGCAGGTAGAGCCGGTCGCGGAACTTCTTCAGGTCGTCCTGGGTGAGCTTCTTCATCTGGTGGGTGGCGTTCTTGCCCTCCAGGGCGTCGATCGTCCACCCCTTCACCGTGTGCGCGAGGATCACGGTCGGCTGGCCCACGTGCTTGGTCGCGGCGTCGAACGCGGCGTACACCTTGCGGTAGTCGTGCCCGCCGCGCGGCAGCTTCTCGATCTGGCGATCGGTCATGTGCTCGACCATCGCGCGCAGTCGCGGGTCCGGACCGAAGAAGTGCTCCCGGTTGTAGGCACCCGACTCGACCGAGAAGGTCTGGAAGGCGCCGTCGGGCGTGGAGTTCATCTGGTTGACCAGGACGCCGTCGACGTCGCGGGCGAGCAGCGCATCCCACTCGCGACCCCAGATCACCTTGATGACGTTCCATCCGGCGCCGCGGAAGTTGGCCTCGAGCTCCTGGATGATCTTGCCGTTTCCGGTGACCGGGCCGTCCAGCTGCTGCAGGTTGCAGTTGATCACCCAGGTGAGGTTGTCGAGCTCCTCACGCGCCGCGATCCGGATGGCGCCCAGCGACTCGGGCTCGGCCATCTCGCCGTCGCCGAGGAAGGCCCACACGTGCTGCTGGCTGCTGTCCTTGATGCCCCGGTTGTGGAGGTAGCGGTTGAACCGTGCCTGGTAGATCGAGTTGATGCCGGTCAGGCCCATCGAGACCGTCGGGAACTCCCAGAAGTCCGGCATCAACCGAGGGTGGGGGTACGACGGCAGACCGGCGCCCGGCCCGTGCTGGACCTCCTGGCGGAACCGATAGAGCTGCTCCTCGCTCAACCGGCCCTCGAGGAACGCGCGGGCATAGATGCCGGGGGAGGCGTGGCCCTGGATGAACAGCTGGTCGCCGCCGCCGGGGTGGTCCTTGGCGCGGAAGAAGTGGTTGAAGCCGACCTCGTAGAGGCTGGCCGACGACTGGTAGGTCGCGATGTGTCCGCCGACCCCGAGGCCCTTGCGGTTGGCGCTGGAGACCATCACCGCGGCGTTCCAGCGCACGAACGCGCGGATCCGGCGCTCGACGTCCTCATCGCCCGGGAACCACGGCTCGCGCTCCGGCGGGATCGTGTTGATGTAGTCGGTGCTGCGCAGCGCCGGCACCCCGACCTGTGCCTCCCGGGCCCGTTCCAACAACCGCAGCATCACATAGCGAGCGCGTTCGCGGCCGCGCTCGTCGACCAGTGCGTTGAAGGAGTCGATCCAGTCCTGCGTCTCGTCCGGGTCGATGTCGGGAAGCTGCGTGGGAAGGCCCTCGTGGATGACCGAGGGACGGTTCGTGTCGGAGGTCACGTCTCCATCGTTGCACCTGGGCGCAGCGCAGAAAATCTACCCGCAAGTACGGTTCCTCGGGCCCCCAGCCGCAGCCGGGTTGGGCGCAAGGGTTGCGTCATCCACCCTCACTCCGCTGGACTACTCCCGAGGCCGTGAACGGCACTCGCTCCCGTCGTACCCAACCCAGCCCCCTTTGGAGTCCTCACCGTGACTTCGACCGCCGACGGCGGCACCAGCCCATCCGCCTCGACCGGCCCCGCCGAACGGATGGCCCTTGCCAAGGGACAGGTCGTTCAGGAGCTCGGTTGGGACAATGACACCGACGACGCGCTGCGCGTCGCGATCGAGGACGCCGTCGACGGCGACCTCGTCGACGGCGACTACGGCAACGTGGTCGACGCGGTCCTGCTGTGGTGGCGCAACGACGACGGTGACCTGGTCGACGGGCTGGTCGACGCGCTGACCGACCTCGTCGGTGGCGGCGTGATCTGGCTGCTCACCCCCAAGATCGGCCGCCCCGGAGCGGTCGACGCGGCCGACATCGCCGAAGCCGCCCCCATCGCCGGCCTCTCGCAGACGAGTGCGGCCGCCGTCAGCAAGGACTGGGCCGCGACCCGACTGGTCGCGCCGAAGTCGGTCTCCTGAATCCCCGCGCGACCCGGTGGGCTTGAATAGGCCCATGGGGAAGATCGCGCACCAGGTGTCCGAGCTCGTCGTCGCGCGGGTCAAGGACACCGGGACCAGCCTGAAGATCCTGACCGACTCGGGCATCGTGCGTCCCTATTCACCTGTCGTGATCGCCGGAATGGCGAACGCCCTGCGGCAGTGGAGCACCACCCCCGCCGGCGGCTTCAAGACGATCGCGCTGCGGATGCCGAACCAGGTCGCGATCATCGACGAGATCGGATCGCTCACCTTCGGCGAGTTGCAGCAGCGGTCCAACGCCCTGGCCCATGGCCTGCGCGCCCGAGGCGTCAAGCCTGGCGACGGCGTCGCCGTCATGTGCCGCAACCATCGCGGATTCATCGAGGCGTCCATCGCGATCAGCAAACTGGGCGCGGACGTCCTCTACCTCAACACCGCCTTCGCCGGCCCCCAGTTGGTCGACGTGCTCGCACGTGAGAAGCCCCGCGTCGTCGTGCACGACGAGGAGTTCACCGGTCTCCTCGCCGACGCCGACATCGCGGACCGGGTGCTGGGCTGGACCGACGGCGAGCCCGGCCCCGACAGCCTCGAGGGAATCATCACCGCACAGGCTTCTGCCGGTCGGACATCCGACCTCAGCGCGCCCTCCCGCAAGGGCCGCACGATCATCCTGACCTCGGGAACCACGGGTACGCCGAAGGGTGCCCCCCGTCCCCAGGGCGGTCTGCCCGCGGCGATCTCCCTCCTGTCGCGGATGCCGCTCAAGAGCGGCTGGAAGTGCCACGTGGCGGCGCCGCTGTTCCACACCTGGGGTTTCGCGCACTACCAACTCGCGATGATGCTCGGCACCAGCCTCGTGCTGACCCGCCGCTTCGACCCCGAGGACGCGCTGCGCCTCCTGCACGAGGAGAAGTGCGACTCGTTCGCCGTCATCCCCGTCATGCTCCAGCGGATTCTCGCGCTGCCCGAGGCGACGCTGGAGCGCTATCCACTGCCCGCGCTGAAGGCTGTCGCCTCTTCCGGATCGGCACTGCCCGGTGACCTCGCCACGCAATGGATGGATCGGTTCGGCGACAACCTCTATTCGATCTACGGCTCCACCGAGGTCGCCTGGGCATCGATCGCCGACCCGCGCGACCTGCGCGAGGCACCCGACTGTGCCGGTCGGCTGCCTCACCAGACCGTGGTCCGGATCCTCGACGCCGACGGCCGCGAGCTGCCCGTGGGACAGTCGGGCCGGATCTTCGTCGGCAACAGCCTGCAGATCGAGGGCTACACCGGTGGCGGCGGCAAGGAGATGGTCGACGGCCTGATGTCCTCCGGCGACGTCGGCCGCTTCGACGCCGCCGGTCGGCTGTACGTCGAGGGGCGCGATGACGAGATGATCGTCTCCGGCGGGGAGAACGTCTTCCCCAAGGAGGTCGAGGACTGTCTCGCCACCCACGATCGAGTCGCCGAGGTCGCCGCGATCGGTGTGGATGACGACGACTTCGGCAAGAGGCTGCGGGCCTTCGTGGTCCGGGTCCCCGATGCCGAGCCGGTCACGGCCGACGAGCTCAAGGACCTGGTGAAGACCAACCTCGCCCGCTTCAAGGTGCCGCGCGAGATCGTCTTCCTCGACGAGCTGCCGCGCAATGCCACCGGCAAGGTGCTCAAGCGCGAGCTCGCCTCCATCGAGCCCGACGGTTCCGGCTCATGAGCGGGACCGGCATCGAACTCGGCGGCCTCGCCCCCGACTTCACGCTGCGCGACCAGTTCGGCCAGGACATCACGCTCTCGTCGTACCGCGGGACGAAGGCGGTCGCCCTCGTCTTCTATCCGTTCGCGTTCAGCGGCGTGTGCAGCGGCGAGATGCACGGCATCCGCACCCGGCTCGACGAGTTCCTCACCTTCGACACCGAGGTGCTCGCCATCTCCTGCGACCCGATCTATGCGCTGCGGGCATTCAGTGACGCCGACGGTCTCAACTTCGGCCTGCTGAGCGACTTCTGGCCGCACGGCTCGGTGGCCCGCAGCTATGGCGTCTTCGACGAGTCGAGCGGGTGCCCCGAGCGGTCGTCGTACGTCGTCGACAAGGAGGGGCGACTGACCTGGTCGGTCCACAACCCCAAGCCCGCGGCCCGCAGCGCCGACGACCTGCTCGCCGCGCTGCGAGCAGCAACGGGGTCCTGAGGCTCCGGGACGACACCGCCTGTTTCAGCTAGGCCTTAAGGGAGGGTCGCGTAGTCCCTTCGAGTCATTTTTCGCTGATTCGCCCGGTTTCGGTTGGAAGGCACCTGTTGGGCGGCTACTGTTCCACTTGTTGAACCGCTGGTGACCCGAGACGCCAGCGGTTCAGCCTTTTTTGGGCCGAGCGTGTCGCCTGTCGACGGGCGCGACACGCTGCCAGCCCCGCGATTGGCCGCCGTAGGGGCACAGCATGCCCGGCGGCAAGACGATGATGTCTCGACCGAGGGTGTCGCAGTCGGGAGCGGGCCGAGTGTCATGCGGGTGGGCGCAGAGGGGATCGAACCCCCGACCACCTCGTTGTAAGCGAGGGGCTCTACCGCTGAGCTATACGCCCCAGAAGCCGGGCCAGCCTAGCGAAGGCGGCGTCGCACAGCCGAAACGCCGGCCCCTGGTGCGGGGGCCTCGGTGAGGAGGCACGCGACCGTTCGGCGCGGAGATCGACCCGCTCGTCGTCCGACCGCGTCGGGCCAGCCGTGCGGCAACGTCCGGGTTCTAGAGTGGTTGGCGTCACATCGACCGTCCGGATCCGGAGGCAGCATGTTCGTCCCGTTCAGTGTCAATGACTTTCTCGATCGTGCCGTGCGGGTGTACGGCGAGCGGGTGGGTGTGGTGGACGAGCCGGACCAGCCGGCCGCCAGCCAGGGCGAGGTGACCTATGCGGAGATGGGTGCGCTGGCGCGACGTCAGGCAGCGAAGCTGGACGAGTTGGGGATCGGCGTCGGCGACCGCGTGGCGATGGTCAGCCACAACTCCTCACGGTTGTTGACGTCGTTCTTCGGTGTCAGCGGATCTGGGCGCGTGCTGGTGCCGGTGAACTTCCGGTTGAGTCCGGACGAGGTGCAGTACATCGTCGACCACTCCGGTGCCCGGGTGCTCTACATCGATCCGGAGTTGGAGGACTCGCTGGCGGGGGTGAGGTGCGAGCACAAGTTCCTGCTCGGTGACGACGACGCGCTCTATGCCGCTCCGGGTGTGGAGCCGAAGGCGTGGGAGCCGGACGAGGCGGCGACCGCGACGATCAACTACACCTCGGGTACGACGGCGCGGCCCAAGGGTGTGCAGATCACGCACCGCAACATCTGGACGAACGCGTTGACCTTTGGTCTGCATGCGCAGATCGGTGACCGCGACGTCTATCTGCACACGTTGCCGATGTTCCATGCCAATGGGTGGGGCATGCCGTTCGCGATGTCGGGAGTGGGTGCGCGGCACATCGTGCTCCGCAAGGTCGACGGTGCCGAGATCCTGCGCCGGGTCCGCGACCACGGTGTGACGGTGATGTGTGCTGCCCCGGCGGTGGCGGCGGCGGTGCTGGAGGCGGCGCAGACCTGGGAGGGCGAGATCCCCGGCCGGGACAGGGTGCGGATCATCATGGCCGGCGCCCCGCCGCCCACCAAGACCGTGATCCGGGTCCAGGAGGAGTTGGGTTGGGAGTTCATCCAGATCTATGGCCTGACCGAGACGTCGCCGTTGTTGACGTTCAACCGCACCCGTGAGGAGTGGGACGACCTGCCGGCTGAGGAGCGGGCTGCGAGGCTGACCCGGGCGGGTGCGCCGGCGATCGGTGTCTCGTTGAGGATTGATGAGTCCGAGGAGGGGGCGGGTGAGGTGTTGGCCCGGTCGAATGTGGTGCTGGAGGGTTATTGGGAGCAGCCCGAGGAGTCCGCGGCGGCGTTGAGGGACGGCTGGTTCCACACCGGCGATGGTGGATTCCTGGGTGAGGATGGTTATCTGACGATTGCGGATCGGAAGAAGGACGTGATCATCACCGGTGGTGAGAACGTGACGTCGATCGAGGTCGAGGACACGTTGTTCTCGCATCCGGCGGTGGCGGAGGTCGCGGTGATCGGCGTTCCGAGTGAGAAGTGGGGCGAGACGATCAAGGCGTTGATCGTGCTCACGGCGGATGCTGCGGACAAGGCGGGTCCGGAGATGGAGGCTGAGTTGATCCGGTGGTGCAAGGATCGGTTGGCGGGTTACAAGTCGCCGACGTCGGTGGAGTTCCGTGAGGAGTTGGCGCGTACGGCGACCGGCAAGCTGCAGAAGTTCAAGCTCCGTGCGCCCTACTGGGAGGGACTGACCCGCCAGGTGAACTGATCGGACGGGATGAGGGAGGCCGCCCAGCCGGCGGCCTTCCAGTCCCGCGTCATCGCTTGGGCCCAGGTCGGATCGTCGGCGGCGACGATGTCGACCGCCGTGTCCGACTGGTTCGGTGACGGAGCAGGAAGCGGCTGCCCGCTGATCGGGTCGTCGATCCCGTCAGCGCCGTCGACACAGGTCACGCGGGCCAGGCCGATGCCCAGGCGTCGCTGGTTGAGCGCCAGGCTCAGCGCGGCGATCCCGGCATCGGCGTACCCCACGACGGAGAGCTTGTCGGGCGGATGCACCGACGTCTCCCGGGCGAACCGGACGGAGCGGAGCAGGTCACGCCCGTCCGACCAGACGGGTACGACGACCCGCATGCCGCTGCGCGTCGCGATCCGACTCGCCAGCGCAGCCACGCCATCGGCATCGGCGCCGGCGTCGGCGCCGGGATGCCACAGCAGCAGCGTGTCGAGGTTGGGGTGGCCGTGGACGGCGACCTGGAGGCCGGTCTGCTGGTGCTGCATGGCACCACCGTAGAGTCAGCCTCCACAGGTCCGCGGTGCAGGAACCCGGTGTGAGACCGGGGCGGTTCCGCCACTGTGACTCCTCCATCGCTGCGACCGGTCGCGTCGGTGGGGGACAGCCAGACACTGGCCGCGGACGACACCTACCGATGAGGGGCGCGAACCCCGAGGAGGCTTTGAGCGTCATGGCGCGCATCGCACTGCTGTCCACCTCCGACACCGACCTGCTGTCGGCCCGATCGAGCGGCGCCGACTACGGCTGGGCCAACCCGAGCCGCTCGGGCTTGGCGACGCTGGTCGACCTGGCCGAAGCCGCCGACCTGGTGGTCCTCCGCCTGCTCGGCTCGCCCCAGCAGTATGCCGCCGAACTGGAAGCGCTGCGCGGGACGGGCCGTCCGCTCGTGGTGCTCGGCGGTGAGCTGACCCCCAGCGCGGAGCTGATGGAGGCGTCGAGCGTGCCGGTCGGCATCGCCGCCGAGGCGCACCGCTATCTCGCCGAGGGAGGGCCGCGGAACCTCGGCCAACTCCACGCGTTCCTCTCCGACACCGTGCTGCTCACGGGTGAGGGCTTCGAGTCGCCGGAGGTGATTCCGGCCTGGGGGGTGGTGGAGCGGCCGAAGGCGATAGTCCCGGCCGAAAAGCACCAAAAGGGAACCCAATACGGTGCTTTTCAGCCGGGACTATCGCGCGTGGGGGTGCTGTTCTATCGGGCGCACCAGGCGAGCGGGAACACGGCATTCGTGCACGCCCTGTGCGACGCGATCGACGCCACGGGACAGGCGGTGGCGGTGCCGGTCTTCGCCGGATCGCTGCGGGCGGCGCCCGACACACTGTTCACTGCCCTCGGCGATCTCGATGCGCTGGTCGTCACCGTGCTGGCCGCCGGCGGCTCGACGCCCGCGTCGGTCAGCGCCGGTGGCGACGACGAGACCTGGGACGTCGAGCGGATCGCGGCCCTCGACATCCCGGTCCTGCAGGGCTTGTGCCTGACGAACAGCCGCGACGAGTGGGAGGAGTCCGACGACGGTGTCTCGCCTCTCGACTATGCCAACCAGGTCGCGATCCCTGAGTTCGACGGGCGGATCAGCACCGTGCCGTTCTCGTTCAAGGAGGTGGACGAGGCAGGCCTGCCGTCGTACGTCGCCGATCCGGAGCGTGCGGCGCGGGTCGCCGGCCTCGCGGTGAACTATGCGCGGCTTCGGCGGATCCCCACCAGCGAGAAGCGGATCGCGCTGATGCTGTCGGCGTACCCGACCAAGCACTCGCGGATCGGGAACGCGGTCGGCCTCGACACCCCGGTCTCGGCGGTGCGACTGCTTCGCCGCCTGCGCGATGTGGGATACGACGTCGGTGATGGCTTCGGGGTCCTCGACCTCGAGGACGACACGGTCGCTGGGGACACGCTGATCCACGCGCTGATCGCGGCCGGCGGGCAGGACGAGGAGTGGCTGACATCGGTGCAGCTCACCGACGCGCACGTGCGGATCACGGCCGACGACTACGCCGCCTGGACGGCCGACCTGCCCGACGACCTGCGCGAGGCGATGGTCGAGGCGTGGGGGCCCGCACCGGGTCGGCTGTTCGTCAACGACCAGCAGGAGATCGTGCTCGCCACCCTGCAGGCCGGCAACGTCGTGCTGATGATCCAGCCGCCCCGCGGCTTCGGGGAGAACCCGGTCGCGATCTACCACGATCCCGACCTGGCTCCCTCGCACCACTACCTCGCGGCGTACCGCTGGCTCGCAACACCTGCCAAAAATGGGGGCTGGGAGGCGGATGCCGTCGTGCACCTCGGCAAACACGGCTCGATGGAGTGGCTGCCGGGCAAGAACGCCGCACTTTCGGCAACCTGTGCCACCGACGCGGCGATCGGCAGCATGCCGCTGATCTACCCGTTCCTCGTCAACGACCCCGGCGAGGGCGCCCAGGCCAAGCGCCGGGCGCACGCCACGATCATCGACCACCTCATTCCGCCGATGGCGCGCGCCGAGTCGTACGGCGACATCGCGCGCCTCGAAGGACTGCTCGAGGAGTACGACAAGATCTCCGCGATGGACCCGGCCAAGCTCGCGGCCATCCGCGGCGAGATCTGGCAACTCATGCATGCTGCCGAGCTGCACCGCGACCTCGGCATGGACGAGCAGCCCGAGGACGACGACTTCGACGACTTCCTGCTCCATGTCGACGGCTGGCTGTGCGAGATCAAGGACGTCCAGATCCGTGACGGTCTGCACGTGCTGGGCCAGGCGCCCGAGGGGGAGGCGCGGGTCAACCTGGTGCTCGCGATCCTGCGGGCCGCCCAGGTGTGGGGCGGCACGGCGAACGCGGTGCCCGGCCTGCGGTCCGCGCTCGGCCTGGCAGCGGATGCCCCGACTGTCGAGGTGGACCGGGTCGAGGCCGAGGCACGCGCACTGGTCGAGGCGATGGAGAAGGCTGCGTGGGATCCGGCACGGGTCGACGACCTGCATGCGGATCCCGACGTACGACGGGTGCTGGCATTCGCCGCCACCGAGGTCGTCCCGCGACTCGCCGGCACCACCGACGAGCTCGACCACACACTGCACGCCCTCGCCGGGGGATTCGTGCCCGCCGGGCCGTCGGGCTCACCGCTGCGGGGGCTCGTCAACGTGCTGCCGACCGGACGCAACTTCTACACCGTCGACCCGCGGGCGGTCCCGTCGCGACTGGCGTGGCAGACCGGTCAGGCGATGGCCGATTCGCTCGTGCAGCGCTACCTGGAGGAGGAAGGCGAGTTTCCCGAGTCCGTGGGACTGTCCGTCTGGGGTACGTCGGCCATGCGCACCTCCGGCGACGACGTCGCTGAGGTGCTCGCGCTGCTCGGCGTACGACCGGAGTGGGACGAGGCGTCCAAGCGCGTGCACACGTTGAGTGTGATGCCGCTCGAGGATCTCGGACGGCCGCGGATCGACGTCACCGTACGGATCTCCGGCTTCTTTCGCGACGCCTTCCCCCACGTGGTGGCCATGCTCGACGACGCGGTGCGGATGGTGGCCGAGCTCGAGGAGCCGCTGGATCAGAACTTCGTCCGGGCGCACGCACAGGCCGATCTGGCCGAGCACGGCGACGAGCGGCGCGCGACGACCCGGATCTTCGGGTCCAAGCCCGGTTCCTACGGCGCTGGCATCCTGCAGGTGGTCGAGTCCGGGACGTGGCGCGACGACGCCGACCTCGCCGAGGTCTACACCGCTTGGGGCGGCTTCGCCTACGGCCGCGACCTGGACGGCGTACCTGCCTCCGACGACATGCGCGTCAACTACCGGCGGATCAAGATCGCAGCGAAGAACATCGACACTCGCGAGCACGACATCGCCGACAGCGACGACTACTTCCAGTACCACGGCGGCATGGTCGCCACGATCCGTGCGCTGACCGGCACCGTGCCCAAGGCGTACGTCGGTGACTCGACCACGCCGGACGCGGTCCGGACTCGCACCCTGCAGGAGGAGACCAACCGGGTCTTCCGGGCGCGCGTCGTCAACCCGCGCTGGATCGGCGCGATGCAACGGCACGGCTACAAGGGAGCCTTCGAGTTGGCGGCGACGGTCGACTACCTCTTCGGCTTCGACGCGACCGCGGGAGTCGTCCACGACTGGATGTATGAGTCGTTGGCGAAGTCCTACGTGCTGGACGAGGCGAACCAGGAGTTCCTGCGCAAGTCGAACCCGTGGGCGCTGCGCAGCATCGTCGAACGACTCCACGAGGCGAAGGACCGCGGGCTGTGGTCCGATCCCGACCCGGAGGTGCTGGCCGCGTTGCAGGCGGCGTACCTGGAGGTCGAGGGAGACCTGGAGGACGCCGGTGACTGAGATCCGCATTGTCGGCTTCGGGATGGGGCCGCAGCACGTGACACCGGAGGCCGCCTCGGCGTTGGCGGAGTGCGACTACGCACTCGCCGTGGCGAAGGGAGAGGACGACCCGCTGCTCGCCGTACGACGGGCTGTGGCCGCCGCCCACGGCCTGGAGCTGGTCGTCGTCCCCGACCCCGAGCGTGACCGCTCGCCCGGCCTGGACCGATCAGGCTATGAGGGCGCCGTCGCGGACTGGTACGCCGCCCGCCTGGCGGCGTACCGCGCCGTCCTGTCGAAACGGGGTGGCACCTGTGCCTTCCTCGTGTGGGGTGACCCGTCGCTCTACGACGGCACGATCCGCATCGTGCGCGAGCTGGGGGTCGACTTCGACGTCGTGCCCGGGATCAGCGCACCCCAGATGCTGGCCGCACGGCACGGGATCGTGCTGCACGAGGTCGGGCGACCGGTGCACGTGACGACGGCGCGCCGGCTGCGGGACGACGTGGCTGCCGGGCAGCGCAATGTCGTCGTGATGCTGACCTCCGGCGTGGACCTCGACGGCTTCGGGGACTGGACGATCTGGTGGGGTGCGAACCTCGGCGGCGCGGGGGAGCGGCTGGTGTCCGGCCGGGTCCGCGACGTCCTGCGGGAGATCGAGGCGGCGCGAGCAGCGGCGAGGGCCGAGACGGGTTGGGTGATGGACCTCTTCCTGCTCCGCGCGCCGGCCGACAGGAGTGACGATGGCCCTGCCTGAGCGCGACGTCCTGCTGTGTCGCGACTGCTGCTGCGGCACGGCGAAGAAGCATCCTGACGCCGACCACCGCGCCCAACGCGACGAGATCGAGGCACTCGACGACCCGGCCGGGCGCCGCGGGCCGCGCGTGCGGGTCCGCGTGGTCGACTGCCTCGACGAGTGCGACCGGTCGAACGTCGTGCTGGTCCGGGACTTCACCTGGTTCCCCGGCGGGCGTCGGCCCAAGGACACCTGGCTCGGTGGCGTCCTGTCCGCGGCATCCACGGATGCAGTCGTCGACTGGGTGCGCGAAGGTGGACCCGTGCCGACCTTCCTGCAGCATCACGTGTTCCGGGGCAAGCGCGGATGAGCGGCGCGGCCCTGCTCGTCGCGGGGATGACCTCGGATGCCGGCAAGAGTGTGCTGACCACGGGCCTGTGTCGAGCGTTCGCGCGGCGGGGGGTTCGGGTGGCGCCCTACAAGGCGCAGAACATGTCCAACAACTCGATGGTCGTGCACGGACCCGACGGTGAGCCGGGCGAGATCGGGCGAGCCCAGTGGATCCAGGCGATCGCGGCCGGCGCCGAGCCTGAGGTCGCGATGAACCCGGTGCTGCTCAAGCCTGGTAGCGACCGACGCAGCCACGTCGTGCTGATGGGCCAGCCCGACGGCGAGGTGTCTGCGCGCAACTGGCACGACCGCCGTGCCCGCCTTGCAGAGGTCGCCTTCGACGCCTTCGACGACCTGCGCTCCCGATTCGACCTCGTCATCGCCGAGGGTGCGGGAAGCCCTGCCGAGATCAACCTGCGCGCCACCGACTACGTCAACATGGGCCTCGCGCGGCACGGCGATGTGCCGACGATCGTGGTCGGCGACATCGACCGCGGCGGCTGGTTCGCGTCTGCCTACGGCACGTTGATGCTTCTCGATGACGCCGATCGCGCGCTCATCAAGGGGTACGTCGTCAACAAGTTCCGCGGCGACGTCGATCTGTTGCGGCCGGGGCTGGCCGACCTCGAGCAGCGCACCGGGCGCCCGACGTACGGCGTGCTTCCGTGGCATCCCGACCTCTGGCTGGACTCCGAGGACGCCCTCGACCTGGCCGGACGCCGCGCCGAACTGGGGGCCGGCGTGCGGAAGGTCGCGGTCGTGCGGCTCCCACGGGTCAGCAACTTCACCGACGTCGACGCGCTCGGTCTCGAGCCCGCGCTGGACGTCGAGTTCGTGTCCGACCCGGCCCGCCTGGCCGACGCCGACCTGGTCGTGCTCCCGGGCAGCCGGGCGACCTTGGCCGATCTGGCATGGCTCCGCGATCGCGGCCTCGACACGGCGATCCTCAAGCATGCCGCGGCCGGACGCCCCGTGCTCGGGATCTGCGGTGGCTGCCAGATGCTGGGTCGACGAATCGAGGACCCGGTCGGCGTCGAGGGCGCGGTCGGCGCCGCGGTCGACGGGCTCGGGCTGCTCGACCTGGTCACGGTGTTCGGCGCCGAGAAGCGGTTGGCGCTGCACGAGCCCGCGGGCTACGAGATCCACCATGGGCGGATCAGCGGCACTCCCGTCAACGGGACGGTGACCGGGACCATGGTGCACGGCAGTCTGGAGGACGACGCCACGCGGGCGACGTACCTCGCCGAGAGCCTCGGTGTCGCGAGCGCTGTGTCCTTCCCGGCCGCTCGAGCCGCGCGGCTGGACCTGCTCGGCGACCTGGTCGAGGAGCACCTCGACGTCGACGGCCTGCTGGAGCTCACGCGATGAACCACCCGGTGAGGGTGCTCCTGCTCGGCGGCACAGGGGAGGCGCGGGAGCTCGCCGTCCGCCTGGTGGGCGCGGGAATCGACGTCACGTCGTCCCTCGCGGGGCGCGTCGCCCGTCCTCGGTTGCCGGTCGGTGAGGTGCGCATCGGCGGATTCGGAGGAGTCGAGGGATTGCGCGCCGCGCTGTCGGCGTACGACGTCGTGGTGGACGCCACGCACCCGTTCGCGGCCGGGATCACTCGCCATGCGGCATCAGCGTGCGCGGCCGAAGGAGTGCCCCTGCTCCGGCTGGAGCGGCCCGGCTGGGCCGACCGCGCCACGCCGTCGTGGATCCGGGTGCGCACCCACGAGCAGGCCGCGACCGTGGCCGGCGAGCTCGGCACCCGTCCGTTCCTCACCATCGGCCGGCAGGAGCTGGCCCGGTTCGTCCCCGCGCTCGCCGAGCGTCAGGTGCTGGCGCGGGTGGTCGATCCGCCCGAGTTGGAGATCCCGCCCGGCTGGGAGTTGCTGATGTCGCGGGGGCCCTACACCGTCGAGGGTGAGCTGGCGGTCATGGCAGATCGGGACGTGCTCGTCACCAAGGACTCCGGTGGTGAACTGACCTGGCCCAAGATGGCGGCGGCGGCCGAGCTCGGCATCCCCGTCGTCGTCGTACGCCGTCCCGATCCGCCGGCGGGCGTCGACACCGTTGAGGATGTCGACGCCGCGCTGGCCTGGGTGCTCCGGTTCAGAGAGCGGCCCTGATCGCGTCGGTGAGCGACGTCGCAGGACGACCGAGCAGACCCTCGAGGTCGGTGGGCTCGACGAACAGGTCGCCTCGCTCGATGCCGAGGTCGGCGTCGGCAAGGATCTCCGCGAACGCCTGGGGTACGCCGGCGGAGGCGAGGGCCGTGGTCAACTCATCGGCTGGAAGGTTGGTGTAGGTGATGTCCTTGTCGAGCAGGTCGGCGACCGTGGCCGCGAGCTCCTTGAGGCTGAACCCGACACCGCCGAGCTCATAGACCTCCTTCGGCTGGTCGAGCAGCAGGGCAGCGGCGGCGGCTTGGGCGAAGTCCGCGCGCGGTGCCGCAGCGACCAGACCATCACCGGCAGCGCCCAGGACCACGCCGTGCTCGGCGTATGTCGCGAGCTGGTCGGTGTAGTTCTCGGTGTACCAGCTGTTGCGCAGGAAGGTGTGGGTCAGGCCCGAGGCGATGATGGCCTCCTCGGTCGCCTTGTGCTCGGCGGCGAGGATCAGCCCGGTGGTCTCCGTCTTCGGGATGCTCGTGTAGGCGAGCAGCTGCACACCGGCAGCCGTCGCGGCGTCGATGACGTTCTGGTGCTGGGGGAGTCGCTGGCCAACCTCGCTGCCCGAGATCAGCAGCACGCGAGCGGCACCCTCGAACGCCGCAACCAGACCGGCTGCGTCGGCGTAGTCGATCTGTCGGGTCGTCACGCCGAGTTCGGCAAGAGTGGCGAGGCGCTCGGTGTCGCGACCCAGCGCAATGATCTGGTCGGCAGCGACGCCCTTGGCGAGGAGTGCGTCGATGACGAGGCGACCGAGCTGACCGGTGGCGCCGGTGACGACGAGAGGTCCGTTGAAGTGCGACATGGTGATGCCTTTCGGGAGTGATCGGGATGTGCCTGCCTCAACGGACGAAAGAGGGAGTTGCTTCCCGGAAGTTAGTACGCACTTTGAAGTAAGGTACTGACGTGGAGGAAAGTAAGGTCGAGCCCGACCGGATGAGGGCATTGTTCGGCATCGAGGACGGTGTCTTCCCCGCGGCGTGCCCGAGTCGCACGCTGCTCGACCATGTGACCAGCAAGTGGGGCGTGCTCGTGCTGGTCTCACTCACCGACGGGCCACAGCGGTGGAGCGACCTGCGTCGCCGTGCCCAAGGTGTCAGCGAGAAGATGCTGGCCCAGACCCTCAAGATCCTCGAGGCTGACGGCTTCGTCCATCGCGAGCAGCAGCCCGTCATGCCGCCCAGGGTCGACTACAGCCTGACCGAGCGGGGTGAGGAATTGGCGGCGGTGTTGGTTCCGCTCCTGCGCTGGGTCGGTCAGAACGCCGACGAGATCATCGGCTCGTGACACCCGCCTGCGGGGCAGGCTCGACGGACTCGCCGCGGGCGGCTCTCGAGTCCGGCTCGTGGCGATGGGCGAGCGCCATCACCAAGTCGGCGAGCCGCGGCGCGGCCACGTTGAAGGCTGCGTAGAACGTCCCGAAGGCTCCGTCGACCGTGACCGGGCGGTCCTCCAGGGCCTTGACCACGCGCTGCGCACAGTGCTCAGCGGTCTCGCCCTTGCCGTCGTACGCCGCCGTCGGACCGATCATCGCGGTCCGCACGATCTGGACCCGCATGTTGGTGCAGGTGACGTTGTCGAAGAACGCCTCCCGGCCGAGGATCCGCCCGAACACGTCGAGAGCCGACTTGGCCGCGATGTAGGCGGCGAACTTCGGGGCACGGATCTGGTTGCCCCAGGTCACGATGTTGACCACATGACCGAACCGCTGCTCGCGCATGGCCGGGAGCAGACCCATGGTGAGGCGTACCGGGCCGAAGTAGTTGACCGCCATCATCCGCTCGAAGTCGTGGAAGCGGTCGTGCGTGAGCTCGAGCGAGCGGCGGATCGAGCGACCGGCATTGTTGACCACGTAGTCGACGGCGCCGTGCTCCTCGAGCAGGACGGCGACGAGAGCGTCGATCGACTCGCTGTCGGTCATGTCGACGACGTACGTCGACGCGCGACCGCCCTCGGCGAGGATCTCCTGTCGCACCCGGTCGAGCTCGGCCTCGCGGCGCGCGGCGAGCAGCACGACCGCGCCCTTGCGCGCCGCCGCCTTGGCGCTCGCCTCGCCGATGCCGGAGCTCGCGCCAGTGATCAGCACCGTGCGCCCGTCCAGCGGACTCGGCGCATGCGTCACTGCGCGGGTCGCCCGGGCCGCGAGTGCGCGCGGGGTCTGCAGCAGGGGAGTGCGGGTCAGGGTGTGCAGCACGTTCGTCATCGAGGCGATGATCGCACGGCGGTCTTCGCCCATGTTGCGGCCGCACTGAGGAGGACCGCGGCGATGCCGACCCGGCCGGCGAGCAGGCGCGCGCGCTCGAGGTCGCCGACAGATGGCGCAGGACCGTCACCCATCACGGCGCGGTGCTCGATCCGTCCGGCGTAGTCATTGGTTCCTCCGAGGCGTATGGCCAGTGCCCCGGCGAATGCGGCCTCGACAGGCCCGGCGTTGGGGCTTGGATGGGCGCGTGCGTCGCGATGCCATGCACGCCACGCTCCTCGCGGGTCGGGACCGAGGACCGTCGCGAGGACGGCGGTCAGCCGCGAGCCCGGCAGGTTGAGACCGTCGTCCAGCCTCGCCGCAGCCCAGCCGAACCGTTCGTAGCGGGCACTGCGATGGCCGACCATCGCGTCGAGCGTGTTGGCCGCGCGATAGCCCACGAGTCCGGGAACGCCGGCGACAGCACCCCACACCAGAGGTGCGACCACCGCATCGCTGGTGTTCTCGGCGAGGGATTCGAGGGTGGCCCGCACGATCTCCGGCTCATCGAGCCGGCTCGTGTCGCGGCCGACCAGGTGGGTGAGCTGCTGGCGTGCCGCGGGAAGGTCGCCCTCGGTGAGGAGCCGGTTGATCTCCGCCGCCTCGCGGGCCAGGGAGGTGCCACCGAGGACGGTCCAGACGGAGGCGGCGGTGATGATCGTTCGAGGGAGTCGACCGGGAACGGCACGCTCCACGGCGATGCCGAGCACGACCGCACTGCCGACCAGTGCACCGGTGTACGCCGCTCCGGAGGTGCGGTCGTCGCGCCACAACCTTCTCTCCAGGGCAGTCGCGAGCCGGCCGAATCCGGCGACGGGATGACCACGCCGCGGATCGGCGAACAACCGGTCCGCGGCGTACCCGATCAGGAGGCCGACCGCACTCACAGACTGGCGGCGAACTCGCGACGAGCGAGGTCGGCCGCAGCCCGGTCGTGGAGTCGGCCGACCAGCAGGGTCAGGCCGACGCCGATGCTCGCCCACAACGCGGCGAGAGTGACCAGCGACGATCGGCGGAAGGCCCACAGCGTGTCGGCCGGGAAGGCGCCGAGCTCGTTGACCGTCGGCAGCAGGAGCGCTGCGCCGGTCACGATCGCCAGATAGATGCCCGCGCCGATGAAGGCCGCCGACCAGCCGTCGTACCTCTGGCGCAGGCGGTTGGCCGCGACGACGACCGCGATGGCAGCGAGGATCGAGATCAACAGGAGACCGAAGTACGCCGCAGTCCGGCCCCCGATCGTGTCGCCGCTGCCGACGGCGGGCGGGGTGGCGGGATATTTCGTGAACGGCACCAGCGCGACCGAGACGAACCCGATGAACGCCACCAGTGCGGTGGATCCGCGTGCCGAGAGGTTGCCGAGTCGACCGAGCACGGCCGCGGCGGCCAGCGAGGTCAGGCCGCCGAGGGCGGCCCCGATGGCCAGGGTGCCGGTCAACAGTCCCCAGCTCTTCTGGTTCTCTCTGGAGACCTCGACCATGCCGTCCTGTGCGTCCTGTGCGTCCGGCTCGTCGGCCTCCGTGCCGTGCTGCTGTGCGCTGGCTGCATCCTCGAGCGCGATCGCTGCGTCCACCGACGGTTCACCGACCGCGAAGGCGACCAGGAACGAGATCAGGCCGGCAGCGAGTCCGACGGCGAGGCCACGGATCAGGAAGGCGCCCGGCCTCAGGGCAGAGCTCTCCTGTGAAATGGTGCTCACCTGCTCAGTGGCAGGGGTAGCCGAGCAGGTGCCGCGCGTCGTGCACCCACTCGTGCACGCCGTTGCCGGCGACCAACGAGAGCGCGCCCTGGTCGGCGCTGACGAAGAAGATCGCCAGCATGGCGAGCAGCCCGAAGAAGGTGACCCAGGTGCCGAGCTGCAGCAGCGGGACGACCGCGACCTGGACGGTCGGAGCGGTCGATGCGAGCGGGGTGGCAGGGGTCTGCGACATGATGCCTCCTCAGGGATTCAGCGTCCCTGGTCAGTGGGTGTGAGGTGTGCAGACACTCGTTCCTGACTTCACCACTCCTTGCGGAGGCGGTGTCACAGTAGCGCGACTGTGCCGGAGTCTCACCGGCTTCCTCGTGCCTGCAGTTGCAGCCTAGGGCATCCAGGCTCCGTCTGTCGCCCGGGACCAGGTCGCCGAGATCATGAGGGTGCCTGATCTGACCAGCAAAGCAAGGTCGTGTCCTCCAAAACGACTATTGCCCAGACCGCGACAGGTCTGGGAGCCTCGCGTGCGGTCTCGGCCACAACACCATGGAGAGTAGAACGAGCATGCGCTTGCGCGAGGTCATTGCTGTGCTGTCGATCGGCCTGTGCCTGGGCGCCTGCGCTGGGTGCGGCGACGGATCCCCGAAGGTCTCCTCGGCCACGACGACCACAGGTGCAGCCGCGTCCAGCGGCCCCGGTGTCGGCGACCCCACCTCGGCGGTGTCCGCCGGGAGTGCGGACGGCGTGCCGGAGACAGTCCGGCTCCGCGCACGTCCTGAGTCGCGTGCGGTGCAACAGTGGGCTGCGGCCTACGCGGAGATCGTGAACGCGGGCGACGGGACGCAGGCGGCCGCCAAGAAGTTGATGACTCGCGACGGTCTGGACCGGATGAAGTTCTACACCCAGCAGGACTGGGGTCGATACCTTCCGGGGCCACTCCCGATCACCGTCACCAACATCGGCAAACCGACGGCCGACGGGGTGACGTGGGTGCAGGCCTGTGCGCAGATGCGCGGCTGGTCACAGGTCTCCAAGACGAACCCCCAAACCGACGAACGCCAGATCAGATCAGTCCGGATCGGCCTCAAGAAGGAGCATGGCGCCTGGCTGGTCGACGGGATGAGCAACGGCAAGGACGCCGCGTGTGCCGGCGTACCTGTCGAGGGTCTGCCTGAAGGGGCGGCCGGCTGATGACGTCGGCGCTCCTGGGGCGAGGCGTTCGGTGGGTCACGGCACTCGCTCTGGCAGTGGGTGCGCTGGTGTTGACTCCAGCCGCCCACGCCGCCGTCGGAGACGGCGTCGTGACGGGCAGGGTCATCGAGACCGGGACGGGCACCCCGCTCAGCGGCATCCGTGTGACGCTCGAGTGTGAGCATGTCGAGGATGCGGGCACGCCGTACGAATACTCCTACTGGGACTGGTGCTACGACGCTGTTGACCATGTGGTCGGCCAGACGCACACCGGCGCGGACGGTGGCTATTCGCTGACGGTCCCGCCGGGCACCTACCGGCTCTGGTTCGACTCTCAGATCGAGGCCGAGACCTGGTCGGCGAACGGTCCCCATTCCAGTCACGAGAGCGACACCTTCACCGTGACTGGCCCGGGAAGCGCTCCACACATCGACGCCTCCCTGGTCAAGCGGGGTTCGATCACCGGAACGGTCAGGTCTGCCAGTGGCACTCCGCTCCAGGACGTGAACGTTTGTGCCTACCGCGAATATGGCGTGAACGACTGGGAGTGCGAAGACGCGACGCGAACCGGTGCCGACGGCACCTACCAGCTCTACCTCGACGCACGCGACTACCGGATCGGCTTCTCCCACAACCTGTGGAAGACGACGTTCCGTGGTGGGGCCGATGACGTGGCCCACGCTCAGACTCTCACCGTGACCGGCTCGGCGGCGACGACCGGTGTCGACGCCGTTCTCCACCCGAAGGGCACGATCCGCGGTCACGTGCAGGACCCGAACGGTGCGCCGATCGCTGGTGTCTTCGTCCGTGCCTACAAGCTCTTCGTGGACGACTATGCAGGAGGCTCCTACTCCTACTGGGACGACGTCGCGTCGGTGCGGACGAACGCCAGTGGTGACTACGTCCTCGGTGTCGATGGCGGCGAGTGGCGTGTCGGCTTCCTCGGCGACGAATGGAAGACAGAGTTCTACGACGACGCCCCGACGGTCGAGGCCGGCGCCACGGTGACCGTCGTCGACGGAGGGGTGACCTCGGCCATCAACGCCACGCTCGCTCCCCGAGGGGCGATCGAAGGCACGGTCACCAATGCCCAGGGCCAGCCGCTCGAAGACATCACGATCCGAGCGTTCGAGGAGTACGACGACGGCGGCACGCCCGCGTGGGACTGGTCGTTCTCGACCACCACCGACGCGACTGGTCACTACCGCCTGCCCGTCGACGACGGCACCTGGCGCATCGGCTTCGACGACGACAGCGGCGCCTACGCAATGGCGTGCTTCAACAACGCATCAGCCGTGGAGTCAGGCACCGACGTCGTCGTAGCACCCGCCAGCACGGTGTCGAACATCGACGCCGTGCTCAAGCCTGCGGCACGGA
>JASLDK010000276.1 GCA_030145945.1 Nocardioides sp. | reverse complement strand
CCAGTTGCGGGGTCGTTCCGGCCGCCAGGGCGACCCGGGAGAATCCCGCTTCTACCTGTCCCTGCAGGACGAGCTGATGCGCCTGTTCAAGTCCGACTGGGTCGACCGGGTGCTGCAGGTGCTGAAGATCCCGGACGACGTCCCGATCGAGAACAAGCGCGTCACCAGCGCGATCGCCAACGCGCAGGGCCAGGTGGAGTCGCAGAACTTCGAGTCCCGCAAGAACGTCCTCAAGTACGACGACGTGATGGACCGCCAGCGCAAGGTCATCTACGGCGAGCGCCGCGAGGTCCTCGAAGGGGTCGACCTCGAGGACCAGATCCGCACGTTCATCGACGACGTCGTCACCGGCTTCGTCTCGGGCTCGCTCGACGAGTTCGCGGAGGAGTGGGACTTCGAGCAGCTGTGGACCGACCTCAGGCAGTTCTGGCCCGTGGAGATCCGCTGGCAGGACGTCGTCGAGGAGGCCGGAGGTTCGCAGGCTGCCGTCGAGAAGGCCCACCTGATCGAACTGCTCAAGCAGGACGCGCACGCGGCCTACGACCGCCGCGAGGAGGAGGTCGGCGAGGAGGTCGCCCGCGAGCTCGAGCGCCGGGTCCTGCTGTCCGTGCTCGACCGCAAGTGGCGCGAGCACCTCTACGAGATGGACTACCTGCGCGAGGGCATCTACCTGCGGGCCTACTCGCAGCGCGACCCGCTGGTCGAATACCAGCGCGAGGGCTTCGACATGTTCGCCGCCATGATGGACGGCATCAAGGAGGAGACGGTCGGCTTCCTCTTCAACCTGGAGGTCCAGGTCGAGGAAGAGGAGGAGATCCACTACCACGCTGACGGCTCCGCCCACGCGGGCCCGATGCACGAGGGTGCCTTCGCCGAGCCGCCCGTCCAGGTGGGCCTGGCCGCTGGCGGCGAGATCGACCTCGGCTCGATCTCCGCCGACCTCAAGGCCGCCTCGCCGAAGGTGACCGCCAAGGGTCTCGACGCTCCGAAGCAGCCGCAGAACCTCACCTACTCCGCGCCCGACGAGTCCGGTCATGAGGAGGTGCACGGCTCCGGCTCGGCGTCCAACGCCGACAGCGAGTTCGGTGACACCGGCCGCAACGCCCTGTGCCCGTGCGGCTCCGGCAAGAAGTACAAGCGCTGCCATGGCGCGCCGGGTGGCCCCTCGGGCTACACCACCCGCGTCAACGGCTGACCTCCGCCGACCCGGCAGAAACTAGCACCGCGAATGCGTCGACCCGGCAGAAACTTTCTGCCGGGTCGACGCATTCTTGTTGCTAGTTTGTGACGGGTCGCGCTATTGCAGGGTCATCCGGGGCTCACCGCCGAGCAGGCCGTTTCCGCTCCGCACGCACGTCCCGCCTCGCGGCGTACCCCCGTTGTAGGCCTGGCGCACGCAGTTGCGGACCGCGAGCTGGCCCCAGTAGTTGGGGTGCAAGGACTCCTGGATGAAGTACGGCGAACTGCCGGCTGTCGTCACCGTGCGGATCTGGTTGACCCACTCGGTGCGATCGACCGCGGTGGGGGCAGTCCAGTTGGCCAGTCCGACCTCCTCATAGAGCCCGACGCCGGACTCGCACAGTCGACGGCCGTTGAACGTTGCGGCCAGGTCGAGGACCTTGCTGTTGGTGATGCCGGCCTGGGCGATCGCACCGGTCACCGTGTTGTTGATCGTCGGCAGTGCTGTGTTGTTGGCCCACGCGGCGTCGTTGTCCCAGAATCCGCAGCCGCCGGTGTTCTGCCGGGTGTAGCCGCTCTGGCCGTAGCGCAGGCTGTTGGGAATGGGCGACGGATAGGTCTGAACGAGCATGGTCCACGCGCTGTCGGCATAGCCGGCGTTGCGCATGGCGGTGCGCAGGTTGGCCAGGCCGGTGGCGATCTTCGCCTTCACGGTCGACACATTGCTGGTGGTGAAGTTGCTGGTGACGCTGTTGTCGTCGCGGCAGTAGTCCTTCCACCACGAGGGGGAGAGCAGGAAGTCCTGCACGCACTGCTGCACGATGCCAGCGAAGTTGAAGTCGTTGCCGCCGATCGACACCACGACCATCTTGATGTTGTGGGTGCCGGCGAAGGTCTGCAGCGCACGCGCCTGGCCGACGCCCTGGCTCCCCGTGTAGAAGTCCAGACCCGGCTTGAAGGTGTCGCCCGTCGTGGTCGCTGCGGTCGCTCCGGAGCAGGCCAGGTTGAGGCTGCTCACCCCACCCCCGATGTGGATCTCCGCGCTCTTCGACCGGTGGCAGCGGTCGATCGCCTCGCCGGTGCCGCTCGCGTTGTCGAAGTAGGCGCTCGAGCCGAGCGCGTCGGCGCGACTGCTGCTGGCGTTGGATGAGCCCGCCCAACGGCCGGCCTCCCCGGAGATGTAGGAGTCGCCGACCGAGACCACCCACGGGCCGCCGACGCCCGGGCCGTCGGCATGGGCGGGGGCGGCCGTCAGAGGGGCGACGAGGGTGGCGCTGACAACGGCCAAGGTGGCCGCAAGTGTTCGGATCATGAAGGCAACGTAGTGACTCACGTCACAGGTGAACAAGAGTCTGGTTCGGAGCGGCTGCCGCGCCATCTGGTCAGGAGAAGTCGAGCGCGGTGCAGATCCAGTGCTGGTCGAGCCGCTCGAATCGGGCGGCGACAGCGCGCGACCGATCACCGTGGCGCACGTGCACTCCACACTCGACGATCTCATCGCTGATGAAACAGGGATGGACGCTCTGCACCTTCGGTCGCACGGGCTGAACACGAGCCAGGCCGGGCTGGTGCCCGCCCGCGCGGGCCACGAGGAGCGCGCGGCGGTGGAGGTCGGCGTACACCTCCGAGGTGGTCCACCGGATCAGTTGGGATGCCGGACGGTCGCCGCCAACGATCTCGACCGCGGCCTGGACGAATCGGTGTGTCCATTCCTCGATGGCGTGGCGCAGCCTTCGGTCGATGGGGACGACGACCG
>JASLDK010000260.1 GCA_030145945.1 Nocardioides sp. | reverse complement strand
GTGCTGCCCCGCATCGGCGACGTGATCGTCGCCTGCCGTGGTGACTTCGCTGTCCTGTCCACCGACGGCTTCCCGTACGAGACCAAGCTGATCGGCATGCACGGATCGCTCACCGACGACGAGATGCTCATCCCGGTCCTCGTCGACTGATCAACCTGCCTGCTGATCAGGAGAACGGCAGCGGTTCGGGGGAGAGGCTGACGGCGCGGGCCCGCGCCGCAGTCATCCCCCGACGGTGGTGCTGGCGGCACAACACCTCGTAGGCGACATCGACCTCGTCATCGGCGACCGGCGGATGCTCGGCGGCGTCCACGTCCCCGACGACGATCACCTCGCCCTCCATCACCATGACGCCGTCCTCGGTGCGGGCGTTGTGGGTGGCCTTGCGGCCACACCAGCACAATGCCTCGACCTGGAGGACCTCGGTGCGATCGGCGAGTTCAACCAGGCGCGCTGATCCGGGGAACAGACGGGTGCGGAAGTCGGTGAGGATCCCGAAGCAGAAGACATCGATCTGCAGTTCGTCGACGATCTTGGCCAACTGGTCGATCTGCTCGGCCGTGTAGAACTGGGCCTCGTCACAGATCAGGTAGTCGATCCGACTGCCTTGCGTGAGGGCGTCGACGGTGGTGCGCCAGAAGTCGAAGTCGGGGGCGACCTCCTGCGCGTCCGCCGCGAGTCCCAACCGCGAGGAAACCCGCGCCGAGCCCGCCCGGTCATGGCTGGTGAACAAGCGACCCATTCGTCCACGGGCGGCATGGTTGTGGTTGGTCTGCAGGGCCAGCGTCGACTTCCCGGCGTCCATCGTCCCGGTGCGGAAGATCAGCTCGGCCATTGGCGCATCCTCTCACTGGAGACGAGGCCTTCGGACATCGCCGACGGATGTTGCGAATTTCCTGCGGACGGTCCGTTCCTGGACGAACAATGGTGTTCTCTCGCGACCAGGAAGCAGGTGGACCATGGGGGTCCCCACCGCACTCACTGGGCTTGCCGCCCGACGAGTGATGGCCGTTCTTGCCGTGCTGGCAGCCGTTGCCACTGTCCTGGTGACCACCGGGATGATCGGGCACCAGCCTTCCGGCCTCTTCCGGAGTCGGCCTGCCGCATCGACGTCGGTGCCGACGTCACCGGCGGCCGAGACCGAAGCTGCGCCGGCACCGCCGTCCGAACCGGCTCCGGCGGCCGAGAGCCCTGCGACATCGGTCGACGACGTCATTCCGGCCCGCTTCGCAGCCACGTCGATGCGTGGGGCCGCCACCCGCGACGGACTCGCCGACGCGCCGTTCGAGGCCGTCGCGGCCTACCAGCGTGCTGCGTCGGTCATCAACGCGGCCGCACCCTGCAACCTCGACTGGCTGGTCCTCGCTGCCATCGGCCGGATCGCCTCCGACCACGGCCGCGGAGTCGACGGCACCCACCGCATCAACCCGCGCGGCAAGGTGAAGCCGGCCCTCGTCGGCCAGCCGCTCAACGGTCATGCCGGACGCGCCGCAGTGTCGGACACCGATGCGGGCGCCATCGACCAGAATCCGCGCTGGGACGCGCCCGTCGGTCCGATGGGACTGCTGCCCGAGACCTGGTCACGCGTCGCTGTGGACGCCGATGCCGACGGCGAGCGCAACGTCCAGGACGTCGACGACGCCGCACTCGGCGCCGCCGTACTGCTCTGCTCGAGCGGCAAGGACCTCTCACACCGCCAGGCACTGCGCCGGGCCCTGCACACCTATGACTCGACGCCGCACTTCGCGCGCGTCGTACGGCGTCTCGCTGCGGCCTACGCAGAGGAAGAAGTCGCCCTCGCGGAGATGACGGCCCTGGCCTACGTTCCGACGGACCTGCCGGCCGTGTGCGCCTGCGGCGATGCCCCGGTGAAGGAGCAGTTCGCCCGTACGGCGGCTTCGATGCCCGCGCCAGTGAACTCCCCGGCCCCTGCACCGGAACCCGTACAGCCGGCAACTCCTCCCGCGGTCACGCCGCCGGCGCCGCCCGTCGTGGAGCCGGATCCCGAGGACGAGCCTGATCCCGAGGTCGAGCCCGATCCCGCGGTCGAGCCGGCGCCGGAGCCTGGAACCGCGCCCGCGTCTGAGCCCGAGGCCGCGCCGCCTGCTTGATTCAGAAGGTGTGCTCGGGCGCCGGGAAGGCGCCTGACTTCACCTCGGAGTCGTAGGCGCGCGCTGCATCCAGCAGTGAGGTGCGCAGGTCGGCGTACTGCTTGACGAACCGCGGCAACTTGCCGGTGCGCAGGCCGAAGGCGTCCTGCCAGACGAGGACCTGACCGTCGCACTGGTTGCCGGCCCCGATGCCGATCGTCGGGATCTCCAGTTTGGCGGTGACCTCGGCCGCTACGTCGCCGGGGACCATCTCCATCACGACGGAGAATGCACCGGCCTCCTGAACGGCAAGGGCGTCGCGCAGCACTCGCTCGGCTGTGTCGCCGCGGCCCTGGACGCGGTAGCCGCCGAGGGCGTGCTCGGACTGCGGGGTGAAGCCGATGTGGGCCATGACCGGGATGCCGCCGCGGGTCATCTTCTCGATCTGGGGCGCCATCTCGACGCCGCCCTCGAGCTTCACGCAGTGCGCGCCGCCCTCCTTCATGAACCGAACAGCCGTCAGATAACCCTGCTCCGGAGACGCTTGATAGCTGCCGAAGGGCAGGTCGCCGACCACGAGCGCGCGCGAGACGGAGCGGCTGACGGCCCTGGTGAGCGGGATCAGCTCATCGACGGTCACCGGGATCGACGTGCTGTTGCCCAGCACGTTGTTGGACGCGCTGTCGCCGACGAGGAGGATCTCGATGCCGGCCTCGTCGAAGATCTGCGCCGTCAGCTGGTCATAGCTGGTGAGCATCGAGAAGCGCTCGCCGCGTTGCTTGAGCTCGCGCAGGTGGTGGGTGCGGATCCGCTTGATCGGTGCGGCGCCCGTCGCTGCGGGGGCGGTGCCGCCGCCGTACGGCGCGGTCTCTTCGGGGGTGCTGCTGCTCATCGTCGAGCTCCTTGTGACTCGCGGCCCGCAGGGCGGGTCCACGTTCGGTTCGGACAGAAGCAACGCTAGACCCGCCGCGGCTCCTGCGCCTTGTGTGCTCGCTCACTCCCGTCCCTGCGTCGCATGCTCCCTAGACTCATCTCGTGGACTTCACCTCGGCCTATGCCCACGGGTTCGCCCGCATCGCTGCCGTCACCCTGCCGGTCGCGATCGCCGACCCGGCCACCAACGCGGCCCGCATCCTCGAGCAGGCACGGGCCTGCCATGACGACGGCGTCGCGGTGGCGGTCTTCCCGGAGCTCAGCCTGACCGGGTACGCCGTGGACGACCTGTTCATCAAGGCCACGTTGCTCGACGTGGTAGCCGAAGCAGTGCTCGAGCTGACGGTCGCGTCGGCCGAGCTGCAGCCGGTGTTGGTCGTGGGTGCACCGATGCGGGTGCGCAACCGGGTCTACAACTGCGCGGTGGTGATCCACCGCGGCCGGGTGCTGGGCGTCGCCCCGAAGTCCTACCTGCCGACCTATCGCGAGTTCTACGAAGCCCGCTGGTTCGCGGCCGGATCGACCGTTCGCAGCGAGACCATCGACCTCAACGGCGCGGAAGTTCCCTTCGGTAGTGACCTGTTGTTCGCAGCGAGCGACGTGCGTGGTCTGGTGCTGCACGTCGAGGTGTGCGAGGACATGTGGGTGCCGATCCCCCCGAGCGCCGAGGCCGCTCTGGCCGGCGCCACCGTCCTCGCCAACCTGTCCGGCAGCCCCATCACCATCGCCCGGGCGGAGGACCGGCACCTGCTGGCTCGCAGTGCGAGCGCCCGGTGCAACGCGGCGTACGTCTATGCCGCTGCCGGCCAGGGCGAGTCGACGACGGACCTGTCGTGGGACGGACAGACCATGGTCTACGAGATGGGCGACCTGCTCGGGGAGTCGGAGCGCTTCCCCGACGGGCCTCGCCGCACGGTGGTCGACGTCGACCTCGACCGCCTCCGGCAGGAGCGGATGCGTCAGGGCACCTTCGACGACAACCGCGTGGGTGTTGGCGTCGAGGACTTCACCACGATCAGCTTCGAGCTCGACCCGCCGGTCGGTGACATCGGGCTCCGACGCAAGATGGAGCGCTTTCCGTTCGTTCCCGACGATCCGGCCCGCCTCGCCCAGGACTGCTATGAGGCCTACAACATCCAGGTCTCCGGACTCGAGCAACGCCTCAATGCGATCGGGCAGCCTAAGATCGTCATCGGAGTCAGCGGCGGCCTGGACTCGACCCACGCACTGATCGTCGCGGCCAAGGCAATGGATCGGCTCGGTCGTCCGCGCAGCGACATCCACGCGTTCACGATGCCGGGCTTCGCCACCAGCGACACCACGAAGTCCTACGCCACCCGGCTCTCCCAGGCGTTGGGCTGCACCTTCGAGGAACTCGACATCAAGCCCGCTGCGCGGACGATGCTCGAAGGGTTGAGGCATCCGTTCGCCGACGGCGAGCCGACCTATGACATCACCTTCGAGAACGTCCAGGCCGGCCTGCGCACCGACTACCTGTTCCGGCTCGCCAATCACCGGGGCGGCATCGTGCTGGGCACGGGCGACCTGTCCGAGCTGGCGCTGGGGTGGTGCACCTACGGCGTGGGCGACCAGATGTCGCACTACAACGTCAACGCAGGCGTGCCGAAGACCCTGATCCAGCACCTGATCCGCTGGGTGATCGACACCGACCAACTCCACGACGGGCACTATGACGACGACGCGGACCAGGTTCTTCAAGCGATCCTGGATCAGGAGATCACGCCGGAGCTGATCCCCGGGGGCGAGCAGCGGACCGAGGACTCGGTCGGTCCCTACGCGCTCCAGGACTTCACGCTCTATCACGTGCTCCGACGGGGATATCGACCCAGCAAGATCGCGTTCTTGGCGATGCATGCCTGGGCACAGGCCGCCGATGAGTCAGGACCGGTCTACGACCTGGTCGTGATCAGGAAGTGGCTCGAGGTGTTCATCAAGCGCTTCTTCAGCAGCCAGTTCAAGCGTTCGGCGCTGCCCAACGGTCCGAAGGTCAGCCCCGGCGGCACCATGTCGCCGCGGGGCGACTGGCGGATGCCGTCCGACGCCAGTCCGGCAGCTTGGCTCGCCGAGTTGGCGTCGAACGTCCCCGCCGAATAGTCACGCGGTCGCGTTGCGGGCCATCACCGAGAGCAACTCATAGACGACGTGGCTGGCCGCGATGCCCGTGATCTCGGCATGGTCGTAGGACGGCGACACCTCGACCACGTCGGCGCCCACGACATTGCAGCCGACGAGTCCACGCAGGGTGTGCAGCAGTTCGCGGCTGGTCAGTCCGCCGGCCTCGGGCGTGCCGGTCCCGGGAGCGAACGCGGGATCGAGCACGTCGATGTCGATCGAGACATAGACGGGCCGGTCACCGAGACGCGCGCGCATCCGCTCGACGGCAACCGCCCTGCCGTCGGTCTCGTAGTCGTCGGAGGAAACGATCGCGAATCCCAGGGCCTTGTCGTCGGTGAGGTCCTTGGCGTCGTACAGCGGACCCCGGATGCCCATGTGCAAGCAGCCCTCCGGGTCGAGGAGGCCTTCCTCGCTCGCACGTCGGAACGGGGTGCCGTGGGTGTACGGCGCCCCGAAGTAGGTGTCCCAGGTGTCGAGGTGCGCGTCGAAGTGGAGAACCGAGATCGGGCCGTGCTTGCGGGCCAACGATCGCAGCAGCGGCAGCGCGATGGTGTGGTCGCCGCCGAGGGTGACGATCCGGTCCGACCGTTCCTTGAGGGCGTCGGCGCCGCGTTCGATGCCCGAGATCGCCTCCTCCAGATCGAACGGGTTGACGGCGATGTCGCCCGCGTCCGCGACCTGCAGCGTCGAGAAGGGCGAGACCTGCAGCGGCGGGTGGAAGGGACGCAGCAACTTCGACGACGCCCGGATGTGGCTGGGCCCGAAGCGTGCTCCGGGCCGGTAGGAGACGCCCGAGTCGAACGGGACACCCACGATCGCGACATCGGCCTGGTCGACGTCGCGGATCTCCGGAAGTCGGGCGAAGGTCGAAGGCCCGCAGTAGCGCGGGATCGCTGATGCGTCGATCGGTCCGACGGGTGGCCTCTCGGGCATCTGGTTGCCTCCTGGCTGGGGAACGGGTGCTCTCACATTGTGTGACCCGCACCGCCGTTGCGCCAATGCCGGTCGAGGCACGTCCACGAACGACGATGCACCGGGCCGGAGCCCGGTGCATCGTCGTGGAGACTCAGCCGATCAGTTCAGCGGGGTCGCGGTGATGGTCGCCGCGGTGACCTTGATGGCGTCGGGCTGGTCGCCGCTTCGGGCTGCGCTCGTGTCGGAGGCGTAGCCGAAGGCGAGCAGGCCGACCTTGGTCGGTGCGGTCAGCGTGATGACGGTCGTCCCGCTGACCGAGCGATGCAGGTTCTTCGCCGTCGGCATCAGCGTGTTGGGGCTGATCGAGCCCTCGCCGTCCTGCCAGCGGAACTTGTTGTCGCCGTTCTTGTCGAGCCACAGCGAGAGCTGCGGGAAGACGTCGACGTCGGCGTTGACCGCCGCAGCCGCGCTCTCGAACGCACCGTCGACGGTGACGAGGTACTTGCCCGCCGGGAGCGTGAGCGCGGTGTTGAGGTTGGTGTTGTTGTCGTTGATCGGACCGCCGATCTTGGCGATGACCGTCGGAGCAGCCAGGGTGACGACCTCGACGCCGTTGACGCCGACGCCCTGCGCTGCGGCGGCGCCGCGCGCTCCGGGTGCGAGGTCGGCGAGGCCGATCGAACCGTCCGCGATGTCGGCGCCGACGAGGCTGCCGTCCTTGACGTCGCGGCTCTGGATCGTGTTGTCCTTGATGTCCTTGGACTTGATGGTCTCGTTCTTGATGTCCTTCGACGTGATCACGCTGGCGGCGATGGACCCACTCGCACCGAGACCCACGACGAGGGTGGCGCCCACGGCGACGGCAGCGGTGCGGCTCTTCCAGACAGACATTCGGTTCTCCCACTCGTGAACTTGCAATGAGAGTCGGGGCATCCCGACCCGGGACGATGGTCCTGGGACCCCTAGGCGGGAATAGGGATGTTTCATCAACTCGCCGCACTGCAACACGCTCGTCGCCGGTGGTCACTAGGCTGCGAGCATGGGTAAGCAGGAAGACTTCGTCCTCCGCGCTCTCGAAGAGCGTGACGTCCGGTTCGTTCGCCTGTGGTTCACCGACGTGCTCGGGTTCCTCAAGTCGGTGGCCGTCGCGCCCGCCGAGCTCGAGGGCGCCTTCTCCGAGGGGATCGGGTTCGACGGCTCCGCGATCGAGGGCTTCGCCCGGGTCTACGAGGCCGACATGCTCGCCCTGCCGGATCCGACGACCTTCCAGATCCTGCCGTGGCGCAGCGTCGAGGGTCCGGCGACGGCACGGATGTTCTGCGACATCGTGATGCCGGACGGGTCGGCGTCATACGCCGATCCGCGCAACGTCCTCAAGCGCACGCTGAGCAAGGCGGCCGACCAGGGCTTCACCTTCTACACCCATCCAGAGATCGAGTTCTACCTCTTCAAGGAGGAGCCGCAGAAGGGGCGCAAGCCGATCCCACTGGACCGGAGTGGCTACTTCGACCACACGGTCCACTCCTACGGCTCCGACTTCCGGCGCGAGGCGATCACCATGCTCGAGGCGATGGGGATCTCGGTCGAGTTCAGTCACCACGAGGGCGGTCCGGGCCAGCAGGAGATCGACCTGCGGTACGCCGACGCGCTGACCACCGCCGACAACATCATGACCTTCCGCACGATCGTCCGGGAGGTCGCGCTCAGCCAGGGCGTGTGGGCCACCTTCATGCCCAAGCCGTTCACCGACCACCCCGGGTCGGGGATGCACACCCACCTGTCGCTCTTCGAGGGCGACCAGAACGCCTTCTACGAGGCGGGTGCCGAATACCAGCGCTCCCGCACGGGGCGTCAGTTCATCGCCGGCATCCTGCGTCACGCCAGCGAGATCAGCGTGGTGACCAACCAGTGGGTCAACTCCTACAAGCGGATGATGTTCGGTGGCGAGGCGCCGTCCTACATCTGCTGGGGTCACAACAACCGTTCCGCCATGGTGCGGGTGCCGATGTACAAGCCGATGAAGGGCCAGTCCACGCGCATCGAGCTGCGCACCATCGACTCCGCCTGCAACCCCTACCTCGCCTACGCAGCCGTGCTCGCCGCGGGCCTCAAGGGCATCGAGAACGACTATGAGCTCCCTCGCGAGGCGGAGGACGACGTGTGGTCGCTGACCGAACGGGAGCGGCGCAGCCTCGGCATCGAGCCGTTGCCGAAGAGCCTGCATGACGCCATCGAGATCGCTGAGCACTCCGAGCTCCTGGCCGAGACCCTGGGGGAGCAGGTCTTCGACTTCTTCCTGCGCAACAAGCGCGCCGAGTGGGACGAATATCGCGGTCAGGTCTCCGCCTTCGAACGCGACCGGATGCTGCCCGTCTTGTGAGTGCACCGTGAGCCGTGCCACGCAACGCAGCGAGCTGATCCGTCTCGGGTTCGTCGATCTCGACCGGGCGGTGGGTGCGCTCGCCCTGCTCGGCCCCGCGACCGGCGATCTGCTCGCCCTGTTCGGTCGTGCGGCGGACCCGGATGCAGCGCTGCAGGGGTTGTGTCGTCTGGCCGAGGCCGTCGAGGATCGCGACGACCTGCTCACCGTCCTGTGCGACGACGAGGGTACGGCGATGCGCCTGGTGGGCGTCCTCGGCGCGAGTGCGGCGTTGACCGACCACCTCGCCAGGCACCCCGCCAACTGGCGTGAGCTCCAGGATCCGCTGTTGGGGTCGACCCGGCCTGCGGCGTGGGCGATGCGTGAGGCGTTGCTGGGGGCGGTGACCGGCCGGTCCGACCGTGAGGCGGTGGACGCCTTGAGGGTCCAGTACAGACGTCAGTTGCTGCGGCTGGCGGCGCGTGACCTGACCCACGACCTCGGTGTCGACGACGCGGCCGCCGAACTCTCCGACCTTGCTGCCGGCACCCTTGATGCCGCACTGGAGGTCGCCCGGGCCCGGGTGGGCCCCGTCGCTGACGGCGTACGCCTGGCGGTGATCGCCATGGGCAAGTGCGGCGGGCATGAGCTCAACTACGTCTCGGACGTCGACGTGATCTTCGTGCACGAGGGAGACGAGCGCGTGGCGGCCCGGTTGGCTGCCCAGTTGATGCAGGTCTGCGGCGACCACACGGGGGAGGGAACCATCTGGCCGGTCGACGCGAACCTGCGACCGGAGGGCAAGGCGGGCCCGCTGAGTCGCACCCTGGCGAGCCACCAGGGCTACTACGAACGATGGGCCGAGCAGTGGGAGTTCCAGGCCCTCCTCAAGGGACGTCCGGTCGCGGGCGATCTGGCGTTGGGACAGCAGTTCGTCGACATGGTTGCGCCGCTGGTGTGGTCGGCGGCCGACAGGGAGGGTTTCGTCGACGCCGCCCGCGCGATGCGCCGGCGGGTGGTCGAGCACATCGCGGCCAAGGACGCCGACCGTCAGCTCAAGCTCGGCTCCGGGGGTCTTCGCGACGTCGAGTTCGCCGTCCAGTTGTTGCAGTTGGTGCACGGTCGGGCCGATGAGTCGGTCCGCCCACCCACGACACTCAGCGCGCTGGCCCGACTGACCGAGGGCGGCTACATCGGCCGCGAGGACGGCGACTCCCTGCACCGCGCCTACGCCTTCCTGCGCCAGCTGGAGCACCGGATCCAGCTGCATCGTCTGCAACGCACCCACGTGGTCCCCTCCGACGAGAGGTCGCTTCGCCGGCTCGGGCGCAGTCTGGGCTTCTTCAAGGAGTCGGAGAAGCGACTCGAGGAGGCCTGGGGAGACCAGCGGCGCGAGGTCAGCCGACTGCACCAGAAGATCTTCTACCGACCCCTGCTCACCGCCGTCGCACGGATGGGGACCGACGAGGTGCGGCTCTCCTCCGAGGCGGCCGGCGCACGCCTCGCTGCTCTCGGGTACGCCGACCCGCAGGCCGCGCTACGCAACCTGGAGGCGCTGAGCAGCGGCGTGAGCCGAACGGCAGCGATCCAGCGCACGCTGCTCCCGGCGATGCTGCAGTGGTTCGCTGAGTGCCCCGACCCGGATGCCGGCCTGTTCGGCTTCCGCCGGATCAGCGAGACGCTCGGTCGGACACCGTGGTACCTCTCGACGCTGCGCGACGAGGGTGAGGTCGCCGAACGCCTCGCCCATCTCCTCGGCACCTCCCGCTACTGCACCGACCTTCTCGAACGCGAGCCCGCCGGCGTACGCCTGCTCGGGAGCGATCTGCAACCGCTCGACCTCCCCGTCCTTGCCGAGGAGATGCGCGCGACGGGTCGTCGTCAGGAGGGGTTCGAGAAGGGGGTGCGGGCGCTGCGCGCCGTGCGCCGTCGAGAGCTCCTCCGCATCGCTGCCGGGGATGTGCTCGGCCTGATCGACGTCGCCGACGTGGGCTTTGCACTGACCGCGCTGACCGGCGCAACGCTGGAGGTGACGTTGGAGGGCGCGATCGAGTCGACGGTGCGCTCCCGCGGACTCGACGCGGCACCGACCCGGATTGCCCTCATCGCGATGGGGCGCTACGGCGGGGCGGAGTTGTCCTACGGCAGCGACGCCGACGTGCTCTTCGTGCATGACCCGGTCGCGGGTGCCGACGCGCAGGAGGCGGCGACCTTCGCCCGCCTGGTCGCCGAGGAGGTACGCCGGACGCTGGGCGCCCCGGCGACCGATCCCGCGTTGATGGTCGATGCCGACCTGCGCCCCGAAGGACGCCAGGGCGCGCTGGTGCGGACCCTGGACTCCTATGCGGCCTACTACGAGAAGTGGTCGCACGTGTGGGAGGCCCAGGCGCTGCTGCGTGCGGACGCCTGCGTGGGGGACGAGGAGCTGGGCCGGCGGTTCACGGACCTCATCGACC